>JAKZVK010000863.1:0-9610 GCA_047516085.1 Bryobacterales bacterium | reverse complement strand
TGGTTGAGCGAGGTGCTCTACCTGTTCGACGCCTCGCGGTTCGTGGCGCGGCGGTTCGTGGTCGACGAGATCAGTCCGAAGGGCCTGCGGGCCCGGCTGTTCGGCGAGCCACGCGATCCGCGACGGCACCCTTGGGAGTTGATTGTGAAGGCTGTCACCTATCATCAGTTGAAGGTCGTCGAGACCAACGGCCGCTGGGAAACCGAAGTCTACCTTGATATATGAATCTGGGACATCTGAGTCCGGGACCGATGAATCTCGCGCATCGATTGGAACAGATCGACGATTGGCGTTGGCGCATTCCGCGCGACGAACGGCTGGGCATGCGTACGGACGTGATGGTCTATGCCAGCAAGTCGATCATCGAGAAGGTCGTCAAAGACCGCTCGCTGGAGCAGGCGGCGAATGTCGCATCGCTGCCGGGCATCGTCGGGCCGAGCCTGGCGATGCCCGACATCCACCAGGGCTACGGGTTTCCGATCGGGGGCGTGGCGGCAACCGATCTCGAAGAGGGCGTGGTGTCGCCCGGAGGCGTGGGTTTCGACATCAACTGCGGCGTCCGCCTGGTGCGCTCGACCCTCAACCGCGGCGAGGTGCGCACCCGCCTGCGGGAGTTGGTGAATCAGATCTTTCGCGACGTGCCCTGCGGTATCGGCGGCTCGGGCTTCGTCAAGATCAACCTTAACGAACTCGACGATGTCCTCACGCAAGGGTCCGGCTGGATGGTGCGCCACGGCTATGGAGAGCCGCGCGACGCCGAGTTCGCCGAGGCTTCCGGGGCACTCCCGGATGCCGACCCCGGCACAGTTTCGGACCGCGCCAAAGAGCGGGGACGGCCGCAGCTTGGCACTCTCGGTAGCGGTAACCACTTCCTTGAGATCCAGTTCGTACAGCAGATCCACGACGAAGAGGCCGCGCAGGCGTTCGGGCTGCACACCGGCCAGGTGGTCGTGTTGATCCACTCGGGCTCACGCGGCCTGGGCCATCAGGTGTGTACGGACTCGCTGAGAGACATGGGCGCGGGCATGAAGAAGTACGGCATCGAGATGCGTGACCGCCAACTCGCTTGCGTGCCCATCCAATCACCGGAAGGGCAGAACTACCTCTCCGCCATGCGCGCGGCGGCCAACTACGCCTGGGCCAACCGCCAAGGCATCACCCATTTCCTGCGGCAGGCTTTTCAGAAGACGTTCGGTCCCGACACGCGGCTCGACCTCATCTATGACGTCTGCCACAACATTGCGAAGCAAGAGCGCTATACGGTCGACGGCACAACCCGCGATGTATTGGTTCACCGCAAAGGGGCGACCCGGGCTTTCCCGCCCGGGCACACGGAGGTGACCGAAGCGTATCGCGGCGTGGGGCAGCCGGTGTTCATCCCAGGGAGCATGGGCACGGCATCGTGGGTGCTTGCCGGGCAGCCGGGCTCGGTTGAGGAAACCTTCGGCACAGTCTGCCACGGAGCGGGGCGGTTGTTGAGCCGTACGGCGGCGAAGAAGGGCCGCGACGTGAACCGTGTTGTGAAGGACCTCGAGAAGGCCGGCATTATCGTGCGCAGCGAGTCGAAGAAGGGGATTCTCGAAGAAGTGCCCGAGGCCTACAAGGACGTTGATGAGGTCATCGAGGTGGTCCACAACGCCGGGCTGGCCAAGAAGGTGGCACGGCTGCGCCCGATGGGTGTGATCAAGGGTTAGGCCAGACGGGTCGTTACTACTTCGCGCTGACGAGGTTGGCAAAGAGGCGATACGCGCCGGGGACTCCGGCAGGCAGTTGGCGGAACCAGGAGTACCCCGTGAAGATGTAGATGCCCTTGCCGTGCCGCGCGTAGAGCAGGCCGCCGCCACGGGGAGGCTCGCCCGGGTCGTTCGATTCAAGCAAGGCGTCGTAGCGCTCGTCCCACTCGCTCATGAAGTAGAGCCCGCGCTCCTGAACCCAGCCTTCGAAGTCAGCAGCCGTGATGCGGTTCGGCCCGGCGAGCAGGGCATGGTCGGGCTTGAGCATCCGCAGGGCAGCGTCCTCGACGCTCACGCGGTCACTTGACGGCGTGAGAGGGTAAGGCGCAAGGACGGAGGGCGAACCGCGGCGGCGCGAGACCGTGTTGTACTGCACGACGAGCGTGCCTCCATCGTGCACATAACCCAGCAAGCGCTCGCGCGCAGCCGGCACGTCGGGCCGGGTGCTCACAGCCCGAATACCCAGGATCACGGTGTCGAAGCGGCCGAGATCGCCCGAGGCAAGATCGTCTTTCGAAAGAAGCGTCACTGTGGCGCCGAGCTGTTCGAGGGCCTCGGGAATGCGATCGCCAGAGCCCATGACGTAGCCGATTTGCTTCGAGAGCAGCCGCACGTCCGTGCGTTCAACCCGCATCTCCGCCTTGGGGAAGACCACTTGGGTGGGGATGTGCGGGTACTCGATGATCCTCATTCCGTGCGACAGCACTCGATCCCCCATGGTGAGCCGCGCGGCGACACGGCCGCTTGACATCGTCGCCGGCGGCTGGATCTTGAAGCGAAGGCTGAGCTCCTGCCCGCGTCGCTCTACTGCGAAAGGGATGGTGTCCGGAACGGCCTTCCATCCCTCTGGCACATCGAGCGAGGCTTGGCCGACCGCGTGATCCGTGTTCGAGACGATTCTCACCGCAACGTCTCGCGGCTCGGTGTCGGGGAAAATCAGGGTACTGCGTGAGAAACGGACCGCCACGGCGGGTACCACTACCAGCGGCCGGGTCCGCTCTCCAAACGCACGGTCGACCCATCGGTAGAGTACGGGTTTCGTGATTGCCACCTCAGCGCCGTGTTCGTCTCGAAGCGAGAAAGTGGCCTCCAACGCCGGGGGTGGCTCAGGCAGGCCGATGAGGCCTGGATCGTCAAGGTCGTAGAAGGCGTTCTGTCCGGAGCGCTGTAGCCAGGCCGGCTGAGAGTACGGTGCGTCGCCGGGGACCTCAAGGGTCAACTGCTTCCGAGATACGCGGTTGTAGACGAGTGGTCCCGAATCCGGGTCAACACCCGCTTTCGCTGCGCCGCGTACCTCGGCCCGCGACCATGTAAGTGGGTAGCGCGAACGGTTGAGCACGGAAAGACTCAGCTCGATTGGAGAATCGGGGGTCGCGTTCCAGACGTTCGCCGCCGCGTCGATCCAAAGGCCCGCGGCCAGTTCGATGGCGCGGACCAGTTCCTTCCGCTTGACTTCGATCCATGGGTCGTCGAGCTTCTCCATCCCGGCGTGGGCCCGAAAAAGCAGCGGCAGGATCGCGCCCGGCTTGTCGACGCGGTACTCGTCGCGGGCCTGCCTCAGGAGACGGCCGACTTCCCCGGCGCTGGCGATGCGCTGCCAAGAGGTGTCGATGCCTTCGAAGAGATCCTGCTCGACGGGATCCCCGGCGATATGGCCGAAGAATGCGGGGGCGTCGCCTTTGCGCTGGGAGGAGCCCATGCCCTGGCTGCGGTGCATGCTGCGTGCAAGCCCGCCCAACTCGGCGTAGGAGCGGCCCAGCACCGGATCGTACAGGCCGGTGTTGACGCGGATGCGGTCGGTGCGTTGGGCCTGCTCTTGTTCGTGCCGGGGCGAGAACAGCGGCGGGCTCCAATAAAGCCTTTTCGCCCGCCAGGGTTTGAGGCCTTGGCGAACGTGCTCGGGAAAGCGCTTGGGATCGGCGGCGGCCTGGAAGACCTCGGGAGCGAGTTGCCCCACGGCCGTGTGATGGCCGTGGCCACTGGAGGCGTCGGGGGCGAAGCGCGAGATGATCACGTCGGGCCGAAAGCGACGGATGATGCGAACCATGTCGCCCAGGACGCGCTCCCGCCCCCATTTCGCGAGCGTCTCCTCGGGAGATTTACTGTAGCCGAAGTCGATGGCGCGCGTGAAAAATTGCTCGCCGCCGTCGAAGCGTCGGGCCGCCAGCAGTTCTTGTGTGCGAATGACGCCCAGGTATTCCGATTGCTCGGGCCCGATCAGGTTCTGGCCGCCCTCGCCGCGCGTGGCCGAGAGGTAGGCCGCGCGCAAACGTCGTCCGCGGGCAAAGTAGGCGATCATTGTTTCGCGTTCGTCGTCGGGGTGCGCGCCGAGCATGAGGAGGCTGCCAAGAGTATTGAGGCGATCGAGGGTTTGTTTCAGCTCGGCCGATCCGGAGACGACGCCTTCCTGCGCGGGTACAGGCAGGGCGAGAGCCAGGGCGAGAACGCTTACCGAGAAGAGACGCAGGGCGGAACCCCAACGTGCGGTGTGCACGTGTTGCTTGCTTACCATCTTTGTTCCCACCCCATCTTCCTTCTGACCATCGTATCGTAGGGAAAGGGAACCGAAGGTTGACGGCGATGCAACGACGCGCGATGCAAGGTCGAAGCGCCTGGTTCTGGGTGTACGTTCTGTGCATCTCCGGCTGGGTCTTGCCGCAAGCGTCGTTAGGGCAGACCGCAGCCAAAGCGACGGACGCCGCTCAAGCCCGGAAACCGGCACTGGTCTATCGAGGGGAACCAATCGTCGTCCCTCTGGAGTGCGATTACGAGGATCTGCTCAATGCCGGCATGGTCTGCAACGAGGACTCGTCCTGCCGGCTGTTCCTGGATCTAGTCGCGGTTGGGGGGACGGGCCAGTCTGTCTTCGCTCTCGGGAACATTCACTCCTCGGGTGGCACGGTCACTTCGATCTTGCTGGCGAGTGACGACGAGGGCGCCACCTGGAGGGAAGCAGCCGAGCGCATGCGGGGGGCCAGCCTCGAGCAAATCCTTTTCGCCGACAGCGCCCATGGCTGGATCGCCGGACAGCGCTGGGAGCTGACCACCGAGGCCGATCCCTTCTTGCTCATCACGGAGAATGGCGGTGGCCGTTGGCGGAAGCACGAGTTGTGGGCAGAGGACAGCGACCGTTCGGGCGTTGTAGCCGCGTTCGATTTCGAGGATGACGAGCACGGCTTTCTCGTAATCGAGCGGTTGAATTCCGAGGGCGACCCGTTCGAGCTGTACGAGACGCTGAACGCCGGCCGCTCGTGGAGCATCCGCGGCATCACTAGCGACCCGCCCACGATTCCGATTAAGCGCCTAATTCCCCGCAAACCGCTGTGGCGTCTGCGAGCCGACCGGGAGCATGACGCCCACACGATCGAAAGGCTGGTCGAAGGCGTCTGGACGCCCGCGGCCGCCTTCTCGTCGTTGGTCGGCGCTTGCCACAGCATGGATCGGGAGGAAGAACGACCGCGGGCCGAGGGCCTTGATGCCGAGGGGTGGATTGAGCGCTCCCGGTTGAAAAAAGCGCAGTGACGGGCCACTTCCGCGGCTAGTACGCCCACATGCGATTGAGGATCTCGGCCAGGCGGATGCCGGCCTTGGCGAGTTGTTCCTCGATGAGGGCTCGCGCTTTGCCGATGTAGGCGTCGTCGAGTTCTTTGGGATGACCGGCGGGAAGCCCGGCGTACACGGTCTCCACCGCCAAGCGGTGTGAGTCCCAGACCCAAGTCCTGAGGTAGTCGCGACTCCAGTCTTTCTTTTGCTCGGCCGTGATGCCCTGGTTGAGGCGGT
Organism: Bryobacterales bacterium; assembly: GCA_047516085.1. GTDB lineage: Bacteria > Acidobacteriota > Terriglobia > Bryobacterales > UBA6623 > JAKZVK01. The sequence goes on along the minus strand of JAKZVK010000863.1, from coordinate 4,097 downwards.
CAGCGTAAGCCACCTCGTCGTCGATCATTGTTGTGAGCAGATCCCCGTCCCAGAAGCCGTGAAGGGTCGACTGCTGTCCGCGAAAGACTACGGGGATGTCGTTGCCGCCCCGGTCGCGGCGGTAACCGGAGTGCAGCGGCTGATGAAGGTCCCCGGCGAGATGAATCAGAAATCGCAGAGAGTCCAGCCTCTCTGCCTCGGCTCGCATGCCGAGGCGCACGAGGCCGATGGACCTCCGCAGTTGAACTGGCAAGCAGTTGTCGTCCGGACAGTCGCGGTGGAGGTCCAACGAAGCCGCCTTGGGCGGGATGTTGATGTAGTGCCAGGGCTTGGTCTCGGGCCGTTCGTCCGCGATGGTGTCGGCCCAGGCGGCCAGGTCGGCAAGGGTGGCCTTTTTTCCGGCGAGTATATGGAAACGTCTCAGGGTCATCGGCTTGAGATGTTGCTGCGCGATGCGCGCGACCACGCGATGCCCCGCCTCATTCCACGACAGCCCCGCCGTTGGGAAACACAGACCCGCCAAGACGGCGAGACCCATCACCGGCCTCACTCTTCGGAGAAGGACACCAACCATACCTGTACGATACTAGGAAAGGCTTGGCGGGCGTCCGCGGGCGGGTATAGCAGATGGGGGCATGGTGATCAGCAGGCAAGCGCCACGAGCGGGCCTCGGACCTGCCGCTACAGCGCGGATGGTTGGCGCCGAGCCGGGCGCGATGGAGGCGTTTGAATGACCGCACGGCAGATCGCGGAGCTGGTCGGGGGCAGTCTGGAAGGCGACGGCGACCTGGAAATCACCGGCGGGAACTCGCTCGACCGGGCCGGCGGGCACGACCTCTCGTTCGCCGAGGGTGACAGCGGGGAGCAAGCCGCAAGGAAGGCTCAGGCGGGTGCCTTGCTGATTCGCCCTGATGTGCCGGCGGCCGACTCGGTCGCGATCATCCGGGTGGCGCAGCCAAAGCGAGCGTTCGCACAGGCGCTACGGGCGATCTGTCCACCCCGGCGGCCTGAGCCAGGTGTCGATCGCACGGCCATCGTGGCCGAATCCGCGCGGATCGACCCCAGCGCTGCGATCGGCCCCGGCGTCGTGATCGGCGGGGAGGCCCGGGTCGGTGAAGGGACGGTGGTCCATGCCGGCTCGATCGTCGGCGACGGGTCGGTCGTCGGCAACAACTGCTTGGTCCACGCCGGCGTAGTTCTCTACCCAAAGGTCACCGTCGGCGACCGGGTGATTCTGCACTCCGGCTGCGTGCTCGGCGCGGACGGGTTTGGGTTCGTGCTCGAAGAGGATCACTATGAGAAATTCCCGCAGCTCGGCACAGTCGAGATCGGCAACGATGTCGAGATCGGCGCCAACGCCTGCCTCGACCGCGGCGCTCTGGGGCCCACCGTGATCGGCGACGGAACCAAGCTCGATAACATGGTTCACATAGGGCACAGTTGCCGTCTCGGCCGGCATGTCGTCATCGCCGCGCAGACCGGGCTCTCCGGAGGCGTAATCGTCGAAGACTACGTCGTGATGGGTGGCCAGGTCGGCAGCGGTGAGGGCGTGCACGTGGGCGCTCGCGCCAAGGTCGGCGGACAGGCGGGGCTGCTTCCCTCGAAGCGTTACGAGGGCGGACAGAGTTACTGGGGCACCCCCGCGCGCCGGCATCGCGAACATCTCGGGCGGCTGGCTCTGGTGAACCGCATTCCGAAGCTGATCGAGAAGCTGGACGCGCTGGCCCGGCGGGTCGAGGAACTGGAGTCGAAATGAAGCTGGTCGTCGTCGGGGGCCACAGCCGCAACATCGGCAAGACGTCGCTGGTGGCGTCGCTCATTTCAGCCACCCGCGAACTGGGATGGACCGCCCTCAAAATTACGCAGTTCGGCCACGGCATCTGTTCGTCCAACGGCCACGCCTGCGGTTGCTCGGTCGACGACCCTGACCATCCCTTTTCGGTCGATCGCGAGACGGACCGCGAGGGCGGCTCTGACACATCGAGGTTTCTACGTGCGGGCGCCCAGGAAGTCTATTGGGTCCGCACGCGTGTGGGCGACTTGGAGAGCGCTATGCCCTGCATCCGCAAAGTGACCGAGGGACGCCCCTACGTGTTGATGGAGTCGAACAGCGTCCTAGGCTTTGTGAAGCCGGATGTTTACCTACCGGTACTGCAATACGACGTGGACGACTTCAAGATGAGCAGCCGCCTCTACCTGAACCGCGCCGACGCGTTCGTGCTGCCGGCCTCCGAGCGAGAACGAGCGGAATGGCCTGGTATTGATCGCGAGGCCATCGAGCAGCAACTGGCATTCCGGGTGAACGAACCCACCTTCTGCTCACCCGACTTGGTGGAGTTTGTTCGCTCCCGGCTGGCCGGCCAGAGCCCGCGAAACCGAGCCGTGACCGTCAGGGAGCGGTCCGGCACGAACCCTCACGCCCCTCGGAAGGGCCTGTAACCGAGACCCGGTTCGATCGCCTCGCTCCCTACAGATCCGGGAACCACAGGCGGCGCGCGGTCTCGCCGAGGACTTGGGCCTTGGCTTCATCGCTCAGAGGCAAAGCCTCGGTGAAGATGCGCAGGTGCTCGGAGTAGGTGAGCTTCGGGGTCCACAGCGCGTTCGGGAAATTGCTGCCCCACACGCACCGTTCGGGGCCGTAGGCGTCAATGATCTTCAACACCGCCTCGTGAAGATCGCTGCCCGGATAGCCGATCTCGGTTCCGGTGCTGATGAAGTCGACCTTGGCGTAGAGGTTCTTGTACTTCGATAGGCGCAGGACTTCACTGAGCGTCTTGTCGTAGAGCGGTCCGGGCTTGAGATCCATGCAGTGATCGAAGCCTATGGTCAGGTCGGGGAACTCGTTGAGAAGCTTCTCGGCGCTTTCAACCCAGCCCAGGTTCATCAGGAAAATGTCGACGGTCGCGCCGCTGTCCGCCGCGGTCTTCCATAACTTGCGCACACCGTCGTGGTCGAACGTGGTCCGCGAGTTGCCGGGCGTGCTGCGGAGCGTCTTGACCCCGTACTCGCGCACGAACTGCTCGAGCAGTCCAGGGCTGTGCGGATCGTCGGGCTCGAGCGTGCACACCCCGGACACCCAGTCGGGATTTAGCTTCGTTGCATCACACAGATATCGGTTGTCGTAGCCGTAGAAAGAGACGGTATGCACGGCGCGCACGGCGCTGACACCGTTCTCGAGGCTTACTTTGCGTAGATCGTCGAGCGAGCCCTTGCCGCCGGGAACGCGATACGGATCGTTTTTCGGCGGATAGCGTTCTTCGTCCGACGAGGTGATATGGGCGTGGCAGTCGATGATCAGCATTTAGGGCTCCCTCCAGAGCGCGATCCCGCCGAGCAGGCCGGCGATGTTGGGCACGACCTTGACGTTGTCGGGCAGCTCGAAGTCGATTTTCCTGGCATTGCCGCCGCCGAGGTAGAGGGTGCGGAAATTGAAGACCCGCTGCAGAATCCGCACCGCGCTTTGCAGACGCTGGTTCCACCTCTTCTTGCCGATCTTCTTAAGCACCGCGTCGCTCAAGCGTTCTTCGTAGGTCTTGTCTTTTTGGAACGGGTGATGCCCGAACTCGAGGTTCGAAACCGTGTGGCCGTTCACGTAGAGAGCGGTACCGATACCAGTGCCGAGCGTGATCACCAGCTCAACGCCCCTGCCCTCAATCACACCGAGACCCTGCATGTCGGCGTCGTTGGTGACGCGGGTCGGCTTGCCGGCGATCTTCTCCAACGCTTCGACGAGGTTGAAGCCGTCCCAGTCCTTATGCAGGTTGACCGCGGTGTGGGTGACGCCCTCGTCGATAACGCCGGGGAAACCGACGGAAACGCGATCGAAATCCCCATGCTTGCCCATCATCGATCGCAGGACGTCGAGCACCGCCTTCGGCGTCGCTTTGTTGGGAGTCGGACGGCGGGTTCTCTCGGTAATCGGCTCACCGGCCTCATCGAGCACGATCATTTTTAGACCGGTTCCGCCGACGTCGATGGCGAGGGTGCGAAGACCGTGTTTTTCGTCTGCCATGGTCGAAGTCTATCCTAGGGGTCCGGTGTGGGACAAGGCGATTGAGGCTCACTTAGCGCCAATCCGTCCGCAGAAGTGGCATTGG
>JAKZVK010000862.1:0-2917 GCA_047516085.1 Bryobacterales bacterium | reverse complement strand
ACATGACGGGCAACGTCTGGGAGTGGTTGGCCGACTGCTACGAGCGCAGTTACGCCAACGTGCCAACGGACGGCACCGCGCTCCACAGGGAGGATTGCACCGCGTACAGCATCCGTGGCGGCTCATGGGGCTACGACCTGTCGAGCCTGCGGTCGGTCGACCGTAGCGACGACCCGCCGGATGTCCTCTTCGACGGCATCGGGCTGAGGGTCACCCGGGATCTCGCGCCCGAGCCGAACGTGCCGGACTGGCACCTGCGCGTGTTCGAGGACCGGACGCACGGCGTGTCCGTCCTGTATCCCGCTTCGTACCGCACGGTCGTCGACGCTGCGGACAAGCTCTTCAGCGTGGCATCGACGTACGGGATCCCGCGCATGGACATCGGGGTGACGCCGGCTGCGCGCGCCGATGTCGCACAGTTGGCGGTCGCGTATGTGGAGTCGCTACCTGCCGTCATAGACAAGAAGTGCGTCTACCGGAGGTCCTCCGATGAGCAAGTTCCCGAACCGGTCACAAGCACCGGTAAGACGACGCTCCTCGGCGGGATTGTGGCCGACGAGGTCTCCGTCGACTGGCAACCTGCCGAGTCGCAGGGGGAGTTGCGCACGCTCGTGCTCAAAGATCGAACACTCTGGGTATGGCGGTGAGGACGGAGGCGTGGCTTGGCCGCAGACGGAAGCGGCTTGGACGGACCGGTCGCGCAACGAGCGCCAAGCGCGTATCCGGATTTGGGCGCTTGCATGGAATGAGTGGCGGCCTCAGCAACGCCTGAGATCCTTCTTCCATGCAACCTGAGGAAATCCCGTAACATCGAATTACGACATGGTTTCGGAGGTACGAGGGCTTCGCCGCCGTCGACCAGGCGCGGATCGACTGGTTGACGGGTCAGCGTCGCAGGTGTTGGCGTAGGAACTCGGTAGGGGCGGCGCGCGCGGCCATTTGGACGGAAGGAGGCCCGGAGCTACCCGGGCGGGCCCGCCGGTGCCCCAATTTGAGCGATGGCGTGATAGGCCGCGTCGTCTTGATCGATGTTCCTTCCGATCACGACTACCATCTGGACATGGTCGGACTCCAAAGCGGTGGCCGTCGCATGTTCCATGAAGTCCCGCCGCTCGTTGGCGTTTCCGTTCTTGAACATCACGTAGCCCAGCGCGTAGCTGGAGGGTCTGGACGGGATGCAGATCACCATGTTCTTGTGCCCCTGCCTCCTCCAATTCCTGTGGACTCGCTGCTCGAGCTTCGCCAGCATCTTCGTGATCCTGCTCTGGCCGTCGGGCGAGAACATGTTGAGGGCCACCCCGATCTCCGTCCATCGGGCAGCGCCGCGCAGTTCCAGTTGAGAGAAGATGGACGCGAACAGCGGCGAAGTCGCGGGTCGAGGCTTGTCCAGCGTCACCCCGGCATCAAGGGAGTTGTAGTAGGTATCCAAAAGGGCCGACATCTCGGACAACGTGAGTTCAACGTCGGGCTCGACATCGCCGATGTTCAGGAGCGTCGTGAGATACAGGCCGAGCAGATCAAGCTCGTCGGCAAGGTAGCCGACGGATGCTTCGACCGCCTCGCGTTTCATCATGTAGTGGAGGATCTGAACCGGATGCTCGAGAGGGTCGAAGACCGTCTCGAAGTCGGCTAGATTCATCGTCGGGCACGGCACGAAGTCCGCCGGCAGCCAGCGAGTGTTCTCCAACTGCTTGAGGCTCGACTGGATTGACCCGAAATCCTCCAGGCAGACCGAGACCCTCACGACCTTGCGCATGATGACCGCGAGTCCGGCTTGGTCATCGAGGCGAGGGCAGTACACGTTGAACAACTCTTCCTTGTAGAGCAGTTGATCGGGTTGTCCGCCTCACGTGAGAAATGCTTGCCCCGTTTGTCGCAGGCCATGAGCATGGGACGACCGTCGCGGCCCTTTTCTTGCGTAGTACCGCATCGCGCGAAGATCCCAGTCCTTGATCTCAAAGACGGCCACTCCAACGCGGGGATGCAGCAGCACTTTGTCGGGTCGGAGACCGTTGAGGTGGGGCTGAACGTAGATCCCCCATTCAGCAGGGAGCTTCTGGTGGAAAAGACGGATCACCTTGCGCTCGCCATCTGAGGGCGCGCACGGAGAAGGCGGGGTTGCCGGTCTTGACGGAGATCAGCAACGCCACGTTGTTGCAGACTGGTTTTGCGCCCCCGATCTTCAAGCGCCGCATGCAGATCCACTTCGACGGACCCCCCGTAACAGGAACGCTTGCCGACGAGGTCGCCACGATGGCGATAGCGGACGCAATGGAACGGGATCGCCTCGCCCAACAAGCCTACGAAGCGAGTCCTGCGGGAATCGGAAGCACGCGCCACGCCATGAATGAAGAGCGCGCCAAGCGGGGCATCGGGGTTGAAAGAGTTGTAGAGGCATTGATCCGCACGTTCAATGCACAGGATCGGGAGCGCCACGCCGAGACACTGAACTACCCGCACATCCGCTTCGCCACGGGAAGTTCACCACCCGAGACCTTCATCGCGAGTGCGGCGTGGCGGGCGGCGGCGTGGTTGACGTGCCGGCTCGGGGCTGAGCCGTTGGCGCCTCGTTGCGCATCCCAGACGGTCTTCCAGGCGTCGATGTCCGCAGGCGTCAACCCGTGGAGCACGCAATTGTTCTCGTGAAGTCCGAGCAGCTCCCATTGGGCGGACTCCAGGAACCAGGGCTGCTCGTCGTGGCCGACGCGGACGCGCGCAAGCTCGGCGATATGACGCGCAGCCGGGATGCGGCCCATCCGCCCCTTCACGACCGCGCGAACGATGTCGCTGAACGCTTGTCGGTGCTGCAGGCGCAATCCACCTTCAGGATCCATGGACTCGGAGACGGCAACGTATCTTGCGGCCGACCTGCGGTAGGCATGTAGGAAGACGTCGCGGAGCAGTTCGACGCGGTTGA
>JAKZVK010000861.1:0-2516 GCA_047516085.1 Bryobacterales bacterium | reverse complement strand
GCGTTCCCAGCAAGTATATTTCCCTCGTCCGCAGGGGTAGTTCAAGTGATTGAAAACGGGTGGCTTACGAAGAGTATTCCGATAAACCATTGAGTACTATAAGTACTGTCAGGGCATCCAGTTCTGGGGGAACACCCGGCGAAAGATGTGGTCCACGTGCCGCAGTTGGTGCTTCAGCGTGAAGGCCGCCTCGATCTCCGCGGGGCTGAGCACCGAGGAGATATCGGGGTCCTTTTCGATCAGTTCGCGGAAGCTCAAATCCTCTTCCCAGGCCTTCATCGCGTTGCACTGCACTAGGCGATACGCCTTCTCGCGCAGCACGCCTTTGGCAGCCAGCTCAAGCAGCACCTGACCCGAGTAGACCAACCCGCCGCCCATCTCGAGGTTTTGGCGCATGCGCTCGGGGTAGACGAGCAGCCGCCGCACCAGATCGGTCGTCTTAGCGAGCAGGTAGTCGACCAGGATGGTCGAATCGGGCAGGATCACTCGCTCGACCGACGAATGCGAGATGTCACGCTCGTGCCACAGGGCGATGTTCTCGAACGCCGCCATGGCGTTCGAACGCACGACACGTGCCAAGCCGCAAATCTGCTCGGACGTGATCGGGTTCTTCTTGTGCGGCATGGCCGAGCTGCCCTTTTGCGACTTGGAGAAATATTCCTGAGCCTCGCGGACCTCGGTCCGTTGCAGGTGGCGAACCTCGAGGGCGATCTTTTCGCAGCTCGCGGCGATCAAGGCCAGCGTCGAGACGTAATGCGCATGGCGGTCACGCTGGATTACCTGCGACGAAATAGGGCAGGGCTCGAGCCCCAACTTCTCGCAGATCAACTCCTCGGCTCGCGGGCTGATGTGGGCGAAGGTGCCGACCGCGCCCGAGATTTTGCCGACCCTCATCTGCTCGGCAGCCGTACGGAAGCGCTCGACTTGGCGGCCGAGCTCGGTGTACCAATTGGCGACCTTCAGACCGAATGTAGTCGGCTCGGCGTGCACGCCGTGGGTGCGTCCGACCATCACCGCATCCTTGAATTCGAGGGCGCGTTTGCCGAGAACTTCGTGTAGCTCCTCGACGCCCGCCTGGATCTGCCGCGACGCCTCTTTGATCTGCAGCGCCTGCGCGGTATCGACGACGTCGTTCGAGGTAAGCCCGAAGTGCAGCCAGCGGGAGGCGTCGGCCGCGCCCGCCTGGGCGAGCTTGTCGGCCACGGCGGTGGTGAAGGCGATTACGTCATGGCGGACTTCCGCTTCGACCTCTTGGATCCTCTGCACATCGAAGTCGGCATGCTTTCGCAGCGCTTCCGCCGCCTCTTTCGGTACTTCGCCGATCTCGGCGAGGGCCTCCGAAGCCGCCAATTCGACTTCCAGCCACTGGCGATATTTGTTCTCATCGGACCAGACGCGGCCCATCGCCTGACGCGTATAGCGGGGAATCAAAGCTCGAACACCTCGCTGGGCCGGTGCTGCTCGGCCACCACAAGACGCGTCTGGGAGCCGATTTGTTGCAGCGCCATGTCGGCGAACATGCGGGCGACTTCGGGGTGGTTGTTGTTCTCGCTCAGGTGCCCGAGCACGAGCCAGCGCGAGGAGCGGTCGAAGTCGCCGGCGAGGAAGTCGGAGACGGCGTGGTTCGACAGGTGCCCGACGCGGCTCATCACTCGCTGCTTGACGAACCAGGGGTAGGGACCGACTTTGAGCATCTCGAGGTCGTGGTTCGACTCGAGCAGCAGAAAATCGCAGCCGCGGATGTGGTACTTGACCGAGTCGGGCATGTAGCCCAAGTCGGTAACGAGGCCCACCTTCGAGCCGTTGTGGCGGACACAGAACGCGACCGGGTCGGTGGCGTCATGCGGGATCGTGAACGTGTCGATCTCGAGGTCACCGATGACCAGACCATGGCCGGCGTCGAAGGGCTCCACCCGCAGGGGAATGTCGTCCCAACCGAGCGCTTCTTCAGTCAGCCGTGTCATGTAGACCGGGCACTTCAGTTTCTTCGACAACTGCCGCAGGCCTTTGACGTGGTCGGAGTGCTCGTGGGAGATGAGCACGGCGTCGAGGTTGGCCGGGTCTTCGCCGATGGCGCGCAGGCGCTTGGTGATCTCGCGAAAGCTGAAGCCCGCGTCGACGAGAAGACGCACTTTTTCGGTGGCGAGGAAAGCGGCGTTACCGCCGCTGCCGCTACCGAGTACGCAAACTCGCAGGCTCGTGGTGGACTCCGTGAGAGAAGCGGGACGGGATGCTAAGAACCGGCCGGACTGAGTCCCGCTGTGAACTCCTGTTTTATCAGGAATGGGCAAGACAGGACAAGCACAGGCCCTCGACCGCTTCGACCGTTCTGTGCCCAAATCTCACGTAAGGAGTCTGACGAATTGCTTGGTGCACGGCCCGCCAGGGGCGTTTGAAAGTAGCCCCGGTGCGCACACTCCGCCCCTCACGAAGAATCCCCTACTAGAATGAGACTTCCATGAACGGCATCCTCGTACTCGACAAGCCTGCCGGCATTTCATCGCACGACGCCGTGC
>JAKZVK010000860.1:0-3871 GCA_047516085.1 Bryobacterales bacterium | reverse complement strand
ATGCAACCATGTGCGTTGGATCTCCCACTGCCGGGGCATGGTCCAGCTTCCAGCGGCGGCCTGATGACGAATTCGAGACCGACAGGGTACGAACTCGTCGGAATGGCAGTCGGTGAGACGTCGTTTGGCGGCGAAGAGCTGGTCGCGATCACACGCCGGTTGAGGCCCTGAGAAGCGGGCGGAACATCGCCTCTGCCGTCGGCTACGCCACTGGGGATCGCATGAGGCGTCGCTGCAACAGCTCCTTCACTGCCGGAGTGGGAGCCAATTTGAACGCGACATCGCGATAGCGGTTCGCCGTCTGAGTGGTTCCGCAGCGCCGATGCAAATCGGCCATGACCGCAGCCCATAGGTACGAGCCGGCCAGCCAGGTCGGCGGCGGCTCTTCAGCGTGCTCCCCACGACAACCCCGGCGGAGATCAAGCGGTTGCTGCGTCGGTGCCTCGAACGTGAGCCAAAGCGGCGACTCGCTGATGTAGGCGAGGCGCTCATTCATTTTGAAGAAGCCACAGCGGATCGGGAAGAGCCGGTGCTGCCGCCAGCGCCTGCAGCCAGGGCAGGCGGGTGGCGACAGACGCTCCCGTTGGCAGTCGGTTCGCTGGTCGTGGGCGCGCTTGTCACTGGTTTCACTATGTGGAGCCTTCAACCTGCTTCACCATCGACAGCACCAGCGCGGTTCGTGGTCTCGGCACCTCCCAGCCCAGCGCCGGTCCCTCCCACTGCATCAACCACGCTGGCGATCTCGCCAGATGGGCGCACGGTGGCTTATCGAGGCGTGGTGGATGGCGTTGAGGGCCTCTACCTGCGGCACCCAGATCGCCTTGAGGGCGAATTGCTTGCGGGCCTTTCCCACCGCTGTTGACGGCGAGCGAGCTCCGTCACAAGATTGGGCCACTCCGCACTGGTCTCTCCGAAACCTCTACATCGCCCGGGTGCCATCCGCCGAGCTCGGGTTAGCCCTGCGGGCCCTTGAACAGCAGGCGCCGCATCGCAGCGGAGGCACAGGATACACTGGCGCAATGCACCCGGTGCTGCTGGCGGCCGATGACTGTCGCCTCTGTTCCGGCGAGCTCATTGCGCTCGGCCCACGCTTGCCCACGTCTGCCGAGGAGTTGAACGAGCTTCTCGCGACTGCGGTCGAGCAGTCCCTGGACCGTGCCTTCACCCATCTCTCGCTCGCGGCCCTTCAGCATCAGCTTCCGGTCGACGCGCGGCACCTCCAGGGCGGCGCTCATCTGCTGCCGGACCCGGACATCGTCGCCAGGATCGCCGGCCACTGCCAAGGAGACGTGGCGGCAGCCCTGGTCGAGGCCATGAAGGAGGGCCGCCTGTCCTGGGAGCGAGAGGGGGTCGCCTTGCTGCTCGGCGCCTGGTGGGATCAGGAGAAAGGGGAAGGCAACTCGCGCAAGCCGCTCGTCCGCCAGGCGCGTCTCCTCTGTCGCAAGTCGCTGTCGCTGAGCGGAGAGCTTCTGGTCGTGGCGACGGCGCAGCTGCTGGAGGACGACGAGCTCTCGGAGCTCGTGTCGCGGCTCGGAGCATTCGCCTTCGAGGAGAAGGCTCGTGCGATGCGTACGTCTCTCCTCGATCTTGCCACGCGGGCGGTGCTGGATGGGCTTCCAGCGAGGGCGGTGGCGCGGTCCTCGGGCCGGCGTCCGACGCGACGAGCCGTGCCTCGCATCGGCCGCAACGAGCCCTGCCCTTGCGGCAGCGGCAAGAAGTATAAGCGCTGCTGCCAGACTCGGGACGAGCAACGGCTTGGCGACTCCTCGGACATCGAGGGCGTGACCGAATCCGAGCTGCGCCGAAACCTGGAAGAGCATCTGACCTGGGATCGGCTCGAAGAGCTCCGCGCACATGAGCTGGCAAGGCTCGATCCTCGTCGCATCGATCCGGGTCTTCACGCCGCCATCGTCGGAAAGCTCGTCCTCTTCAACGAGTTCCAGGCCATACATCGCTTCTTCCAAACCGAGGGACTGGCGTCCTCACTCAAGGATCACCTGCTCGACGCGGTCGATGCGGCTCTACGCCAGCATCGAGCAGACGATGCACGAGCGCTCCTCGAGCTCGTCGAAGAGCCCGCGGACGAGATGGGGATGAGTCTTCGCATGGTCCTTCTGATGAAAGAGCTCGAGGAGAGTCCAGTGCTCGTCGAGATGGAACGACTGGCAAGCGACGTGCTCGACGAAGGCGGGGTCGACTTCGCATGCGACTTGGTAGACAGTCGATGGCCCCACCTCGGGATTCTCGTCGCCCGCGGCCTCCTCCCGGTGGTTACGGGCTTCGATCGCCAGACTCTCCTGAACTCGATCGGCGAGGCTCGGGACCGCCTTGACCTGCCGGCCATCGATCCCGTCGAGAATACCTTGGAGGCGTGGCTCGGCGACGAGCTCGAGTCGGATCGCCGGCTCGGCAGAAACCTCGGGCGCCAACCCCTACGTGCACTCGACCAGGACGATGGCGGCGACGGCGATGATTCCTGGGCTTCCAGAGAGTCCGAGCCAGACGGGCGTGATGGCTCAGAGGCGGCGCCACAGCGAGCGGACGTGGAACACTGGCAGGCGCTTGAGGAGAAGGAGGTAGAGGTCAGGAACCTGAGAGACCAGCTCTCCGAACTGCGCGGCCTGCTGCAAGAACAGGATGGTGAGAGCAGTGGCGGCATCGTGGAGAGCGGGCCGGAGGCCGACCCGCGATTCGTCGAGCTTCGTGAGCGTGTTCATCGGCTCAAGAGCGAGCTCACTCAGCGTCACGCCGAGCGCAATCAGCTTCGTCGTCAGCTCGACCGCATGCGCAAGAGAGTCGACGCTCTCACGGTGCAGCAGGAGGAGTCAACGGCGCAGCCCGGACCGGAGGTTTCGGCGGTCCCGACAGAGCGTTCGGAGGAGCCCGCTGGGCCGCTGCCGCCGAGGCTCCCGCTCTTCTCGAAGCGCTTCCGAGAAAGACTCACAACGGTGCCGGAAGGGGTAAAGAGACGCGCCATTCTCACCGTGGGCCGAATCGCGGCCGGCGATTCGGCCGCGCTTCGCGGAGCACGCCGCCTCCACGCCGATCGAGACCTTCATCGCCAGCGGATCGGCCGGGACTACCGGCTCCTATTCCGGCTCCACGACGACGAGCTCGAGGTGGTCGATCTCCTTCCGCGACAGGATCTGGAGCGAACCCTCCGAGAGTTTCGGTAGGTCACGTCCGCGTGGCGGGTCCGGCCTGCATCGCCGGAGGCCGGACCTACTTTGGGGGAACCCAGCATCCGCCACTTTGACAATGTAGGCGCATCGTCAGCCTACCTGGATTTGGTGTTCGCAGCGCCGCAGCTCTCGAGGGGGAGGATCTGTTCAACACGCGGAGTTCTACTTCTGGGCGAACGTGCTCGAGCAAGATTCAACCTGGCTGCTACGCGAACTCCGAACCAGGCTGCGTCAGGACTCGCCGCGAGCGTTTGAGCGGCTCTCACAATACGCTGTCGGTCTCGAATTCGTCATCAGGCCGCCGCTGGAAGCTGGACCATGCCCCGGCAGTGGGAGATCCAACGCACATGGTTGCATTCGGCACGGCCCGCCGTGCGTTCGCCCGCGAAGCCTAACGGCGTGTAGCCTTCCCACGACGCATGGCTCCGTGCCGCGTTGTAGGAGGCCTGGAAGTCGGCGAGCTTCCGCTCCAGATCACCGGCATTCCAGAACAACACATGATCTAGGCATTCTCGCCGCATCGTCCCGATCAGCCGTTCCACAAAGGTGTGTGACAGGGGCACATGGGGCACCGTCTTGATTGCGTCGATCTCCAGAAGCCGAAGGTTCGCGGTCCACCGATGCGCCTCGAACAACGGATCATGATCCGTACTGAGATGTCGCGGCGCGCCCCGCCCATGAATGGCGGC
>JAKZVK010000859.1:0-2749 GCA_047516085.1 Bryobacterales bacterium | reverse complement strand
ACTCTACAATGCCCAGTGGATCGTCGAAAAGAACGGCTACCTGAGCCCCGCTCAAGCTCGTCAGGCGTGGCACGCCGCGATCTCAATCAGGCCCGCCGCGTGAGACAAACTTGTGTCCAAGGAACCGGGTGCGCTACAAATAGATGTGTTACCTAAACCGGTCAACTCAGTTTGTTATCGACACCCCGGTTGGGCAGGGCAATCTCTTGAACGGTTTAAAGAGCGAAGGGGGATTCCCAGGCTGAACGAAATATGTTTCATAGCAGACCGCCACAAGATGGAGGGCGGTCATGGCCGAGAAGACACAAACTGTTGCGTTTATCGATTACTTTTCGGGTCTGCAGGACCCGCGCCAGGCGGGTAAGGGTGTTGTTTCCCTTAGGCGAGATCATGCTACTGATGCTGTGCGGCGTGCTGGCCGGCGCCGAGGGCTTCGTCGAGATCGTCCGGTGGGGCGAGATCAACCTGGATTTCCTGCGCCGCTTCCTGCCCTACGAGAAGGGCATACCCAGCCACGACGCCGTCAACGACCTGTTCAACGCGCTCGACCACGACGCCTTCAGCGACAGCTTCGTCGCCTGGGCGCAAGGCCTCCGCGCCGTAGACGAGGGTGTCAGCAAGGACGATGTGGTCGCCATCGACGGCAAGACCTCGCGGCGCACCGGGGATGCGCGCAAGGGCCGCCCCGCCCTGCACATGGTCTCGGCGTGGGCCAGCCGCCAGCAGCTGGTGCTGGGCCAGGAGGCCGTCGCCGACAAGGAGAACGAGATCATCGCCATCCCCCGGCTGCTCAAGATGCTGGAGCTCAAGGGCGCTCTGGTGACCATCGACGCCATGGGCTGCCAGAAGGAGATCGCGCGCACCATACGAGACGAGGGCGCCGACTACCTGCTGCCGGTCAAGGGCAACCAAGCGTCCCTCGAGGAGGACCTGGCGCTGTTCTTCACCGAGCAGCGGGCCGCGGACTTCGCCGATGCCGAGGCCCTCTATCACGAGACCGTGGACAATGACCATGGCCGCCTGGAGGTCCGCCGCCACTGGTCGACCGACGACATCGCTTGGCTCAAGGCGCGCCACGACTGGTCAGGGCTCGCCAGCGTCGGGATGGTCGAGAGGGAGGTGGAAAACCGCGGCCGCACCGAGGCGACCCGGCATCTCTACATCTGCTCACTGCCCGCCGATGCCGTGCTCCTGGCCCGCGCAACCCGCGCCCACTGGGGCATCGAGAACCGGCTCCACTGGGTGCTTGACGTGATCTTTCACGACGACCTGTGCCGGTTGCGGACCGGCTTCGGTCCGCAGAACTTCGCCGTCGTCAGGCACATCGCCCTCAACCTGCTCAAGAAAGCCAAGACCAAGGGAAAACACAGCCTCAACGTCACTCGTAAAATGGCCGCATGGTCATCCGACTTCCTCGAAACCGTCATCCGGGGAACAACATGAACCGTTCAAGCGATTCCCCTGCCCGGTTGGGCCATCGGGCGTTGCCGCCGGCGAGCGGGCGATGTCGTCATCCCCTCGCCAGCAGCCTGTCGAAATGCCGCCTCACGCGGTCCGCGGTTTCCTCCATCGACTCGATCAGCGCGTCGAAGACCAGCTCTCGAGGTTTCGATTAAAGTGACGTTCAGCAGCGCGCATCGCGAACCTATAGACCAGATAGCCGATAACCAAAGCGACCGCATAGCCAAGCAACGATTTGACGAGCATGCTCTCCAGGCCGCGCGGGTCGAACACGGTCAGGATCGGTAACGTCAAAAGGTTTGTGTCAGGGAGAAGAGGGTCGGCACTCCCTGGCTTGAGTTTTCGTGAGTGAAGACGGCGAAGAGGATGCGGTCCATGGAGGTTCGGTCCTGGAAGACGCCCATGGGCCTTGTCCGACGCCGGACGTCACGGAATCGTCGTTCGATGGCGTTGGTGGTTCGCACCTGCTTACGTTTTTCGAGTGTCGGATAGCGCCAGCAGGTGAGCAACTCGTCGAGGTCGTTGCGCAGGCACTCGACGGCTTTGGGGTAGACGTCCCGCCAGCGGTCGGCGAAACGGCGCGCGGCGGAGCGGGCGGCGGTCAGTGTGGTGGCGTTCATCACGTCGTGCAGACCGGCCTTGACGGTGTCGTGGTCGGCCTTGCGCACCTTGTCGAGGACGTTCCTGATCTTGTGCGCCCAGCAACGCTGCACGGGCAGGCCGGGATAGACGATGGGCAGGGCGGCCAGGAGGCCGGCGGCGCCATCGACGCAGACCATCTCGAGGCGCCCGCCCTCAAGCCCCCGGCGGAAAAGATCGGTCAGAAACTGCTCCCACTGGGCGGCGCTTTCGGCGAGGGCCAGGCGAAAGTCGATGATCTCCTTCTTGCCGTCCGACCTGATCCCCAAGGCCACCAACACCGGGCGCTTGAGCGCCCCGGCCCCGGTCTTGCGCGAGAGCACCACGCCGTCGAGCATGAGTACCGGACATTGGTCCTTCAGAGGCCGGCGATGGAAGGCGGCGACCGCCCCGTCCAGGGTCTTGGCCACCTGGCTCACCGTGCCGGCGCTGATCCGTCGGCCGAGCACCGGGGCGAGCGCCGTCGCAACCTTGCGGGTCGACAGCCCGAGCACGAAGCAGGCCAAGATCATGCGGTCGATGTGGCCGGCTCGACGGGCGTAGGCGCGCACGACAGTCAAGGCGCTGAAACGCCGTGTGCGCGGTACCGAAAGTTCGATGTCGCCAAGCTCGGTCATGAGATGACGGCGGTAAGAGCCGTTGCGCCGGT
>JAKZVK010000858.1:0-3045 GCA_047516085.1 Bryobacterales bacterium | reverse complement strand
GCTGAGGCCGACCGTACCATGGCCCGGCTGAAGCAGCAACTTTCCCGCGAGATGATAATTCAGCAGGCGACGGTCGAGCGCAACGATCCGCAAACGATTGCGGAAGCCGACTCCATCGTCATCACGGTCGACGGGATACCGACCGAGCGAGCCAGTGATTTCCGCGGCATGATTGACGGCGCCTTCGCCGAGTGGATCGCGGTAGCGAAGACCTCCACGAGTTGGGAGTTGCGGTTGCGCCCGTTCGCTCTCTCAGGCATCAAGACGGATACGGTCACACAGTCGATCGCCACGATCGAGAACCGAGTCAACGGACTGGGGCTCACCGAACCCACGATTCAACAACACGGGCGCGCCGACGCCGAGTACGAGATTCTAGTGCAGTTGCCCGGCGCGAAGGATCCGGCGCGCGTCATGGAGATTCTCCAGATGACCGCGCTATTGGAGATCCAAGAGGTGCTCGACGGGCCTTTTGTGTCGAGCCAAGCGGCGCTGGGCGCTCACAACGGCATCTTGCCGCCCAATAGCGAGCTGCTGACCTACGCCGTTCGCGACGAGGTCGGCACCCTCGCCGAGCAATGGTACATCCTCAACAGCGTGTCGGTCATCACCGGAAGCGACCTCCGCAATGCGCGTCCCGGGCGCTCTACGGAAACACAGGTCTGGGAAGTGCAGTTCGTGCTCTCCCCAGAGGCCGGCGTGCGGTTTGGCAGCTTCACCGGAGCCAATATCGGCAAGCGGCTATCGGTGGTTCTCGACGGCCGCATCAAGAACGTTGCCACGATTCAAGGCCGCATCACCGACACGGGTGTGATCGAGGGCCTCAGTGGACAGCAGGAGGCCCAGGACCTTGGGCTCGTTCTGCGGGCCGGGGCACTACCAGCCGCGGTGGAGTTTCTCGAAGAGCGCACCGTCGGCGCGTCGCTTGGCGCCGACTCGATTCAGCAGGGCATCCGTAGCTCCCTGCTCGGCTTGGCGCTGATCGTGATCTGCATGCTGATCTACTACAAGGGCGCGGGGATCAACGCTGTGCTGGCGCTGTTCCTGAACCTGCTCATCTTGCTGGCCATGTTGAGCTACTTCGGCTTCACGCTGACTCTGCCCGGCATCGCCGGCATCGTTCTCACGATCGGCATGGCGGTCGACGCCAACGTCCTGATCTTCGAACGCGTCCGCGAGGAGCTGCGCGCCGGCAAAGGGGTCGCCGCGGCGCTGAACGCCGGTTTTGGGAAAGCGTTCCTGACGATTATCGACACCAACTTGACGACCATCATCGCCGCCGGATTCCTGTTCCTGTTCGGCGGCGGTGCGGTGCGGGGCTTTGCGGTCACGTTGGCTATCGGCCTGATCGCGAACTTGTTCACCTCCGTTTTCGTCTCCCGCCTGGTCTTCGACTTCGTGCTATCGCGAAAACAGCAGGTCAAGGAGTTGAGTATCTGATGGCGCCCGCGCTCTGTATCCGCCCGCGGCGTGGCCGAGATTTCGGTATCGGGGCATCCCCGGCGGACACACAAGTACTAGTACAAAGAGGAGTCAGTCTCGGACGAAATAGAGGCATTTGAAGGTCGATAGGGCCCCCGGTCGGGAACTTTTTACCATCCCGCGGTGTCTAGACCTTCGGAGCCCGAGACGCATGAGTTTTCATGGAGCTTTTCAAGGCGACGAACATTGACTTCCTGGGTCATCGCAAGAAGTTTCTTGCGTTGTCGCTGGCGCTGTTTGTGGCGGGCGCGGCGAGCTTGGTTATGAGAGGCGGTCCGCGATTCGGAATCGACTTCAAGGGCGGCACGCTGGTCTATGTCAAGTTCAAGGACGCGCCGCGCGTCGACGAGATCCGCGCGGCTCTCACCGGCAAGGGCCTGGCGGTGGCCACGCTGCAGCCTTTCGAAGAGGGCCCCGACAGTCATGAGCTCAAGATCGATCTCGATCTCACCGAGGACGAAGTGTTGACCGAAGGCAAAGACCGCATCGTCGAGACGCTCCGTGAGCTCTATGGCGGAGAAGCGGACAAGCTTGATTTCAACAACACCACGGCTGAGCCACTGATCGAGCGGCTGCGGGCGAACGCGAAGCTGACCGCGGCCTCGTTGACGGCCGAAGAAGTCGAGGACGGCGCCGGCGCCTTGATCGCATTTCGCGACCAGCCGCCTCAGTCGGGGCTGGTCAAGGAATTCTCAGAAGTGACTTCCGTTCCGGGCGTCAATCCTGATATCATAGCGGCGCTCCAGGAGGAGGCTTACCTCGGCGCGTTTGCGATTCGAGGTGGAGGATCTGTCGGACCGAAGATCGGCGCGGACCTGCAGTGGCAGGCATTCAAGGCGACTCTGTTCGCGCTCGGCGGCATGCTGCTGTACATCGCGTTCCGCTTCGAGTGGATCTACGGAATCGCGGCGGTTGCGGCGGTCTTTCATGACGTTCTGATCACGGTGGGGTTTTTCTCGTTGTTCGACCGCGAGATTGAGCTCACGGTCATTGCCGCGTTCCTCACCCTGGTCGGATACTCGATGAACGATACGATCGTGATCTTTGACCGCGTGAGAGAGAACCGCAAGTTGAGCCGGCGGCGGTCCCTGGAGGACTTGCTGAACTTGAGTGTGAACCAAACACTGGGACGGACCGTGCTGACGTCCGGGCTGACGCTGGTCGCCGTGCTGTGCCTGTTTGTCTTTGGCGGCGAAGTGCTCAGAGGCTTCTCGTTCGCGCTGGTCGTGGGAGTCTTGATTGGTACCTACTCCTCGGTGTTCGTGGCCAGCCCGATCCTGCTATGGTGGCAAGACGTGGCGGCTGCGCGGGGAGGAAGGCGAGGCCGCCGCCGTTGAGCCCGGCGCAGGAGGGTTGCGTTTCGGAGCGTGAACGAATAGGATAGGCCAGTGAGATCGTCTGGCCGGTTGTAGCGAAGAGATCTTCAGACAAACCAGCAAAGGGGCCACGACTATGTTTGAACAAAGCCTAATGGAACTCAGCCTTGGAAAGACGAAGACGCCCTGGGCAGTGGCGGTCTCGTTCACCCTACAGGCCATCTTCGTTGTAGGGCTTCTGCTGTAT
>JAKZVK010000857.1:0-7585 GCA_047516085.1 Bryobacterales bacterium | reverse complement strand
GGCCCAGCCCTGAACCCGCTAGAAAGGAGATCACCACCCACCCTGTGCCCTCACCTGTCCAGACCCATTTCAGGATCATTCTTGGATTGGAAAATGCTTGGAGGGTCAAGGAGGGCAAGGATGAGTACCGGTCCCTGCCGGGGGGCAGGCGATCGATCGAGGCGATGTCGAGATCCGCTGGTGCGGAGCTGTGAGCGAAAACCATCGATCCATCGAGGGCAAAAAGATGCGGTCGATGGAAGAGTGACGAACACAGCAGTCGTGAGCATACTATTATGGGAGCTTTGGCCGACTCCGACAAATCCTCGCCCCCAGCGGGTTCCCGCCGCGCCTTCTTGACCGCGGGGAGTGCTTCTCGGCTTGCCGCGGCCGCCGCCCCGGCTGCAGACCCCACGACCGGTCTACCGATGCGCGGGGGCGGGCCCGGCGTCTACACCCGGATCGGCGCGAGGCCCTATATCAATTGCACCGCGCTTACGACCATGAACGGCGGGTCGGCCCAGCGGCTCGAGGTCATCGAGGCGATCCATCAGGCGTCGCACTATCACGTCAACCTCGACGAGCTGATGGCGAAGGCCGGCCCCCGCATCGCCGAGTTGTTGCAGGCGGACGCGGCGATGGTCAGCTCGGGCGCGGCGGGCGCCGTGACTTGCGCCACCCTGGCCTGCATTGCGGGCGGCGACCCGGAGAAGATCCAGCAACTGCCCGACACCCGCGGGCTCAACAACGAAGTCATCGTCCCCAGTTGGTCGCGTATCACATACGACCAGGCGATTCGCTCGGTCGGCGCGCGCATGGTCGAGGTCACGACGGTCGACGATCTCGAGCGCGCGTTTGGCCCACGCACCGCCATGGCCGCGGGCCTCATCCACGTGGGCGAGGCCGACAACCCGTTTTCGCTTGAGCAGTATGTCGAAGCGTGTCACCGGCGCGGCATCCCCCTCTTGATCGACGCAGCCGACGGGACTCCGCATCGGCCCAACCCGTTTCTCACGCGCGGCGTGGACCTAGTTGCCTACAGCGGCGGCAAGATCGTGAGAGGACCCCAAACGGCCGGGCTTCTGTTGGGTCGCAAGGACCTAATCACCGCCGCGTTCACGAACAGCGCCCCCCATCATGCGTTCGCCCGTGCCATGAAGGTAAGCAAAGAGGAGATCGTCGGCCTGTTGGCGGCGGTCGAGGCCCTCGCGGCCACTCCCGACCGCAGCGAGGAGGACGAACTTTGGCGCTCCTGGTATCGGCATATCATTGACCGTGTCTCGGAGGTGCAGGGTGTCCGCGGAGAGATCATCGAGTCGACGCGCGAGGGCGACTACGTTCGTATGAGCATCGACTGGGATCCCGCGGTCATCGGCCTCACGTCGGGCGAAGTCGGCGAATTGCTCGCCGAGGGCAAGCCCCGCATCATGGCGCACACCGGCGGCGAGGGACACTCGATGCGCATCCGGGCGGCGGCGCTGTATCCGGGCGATGAGAGGTTCGTCGCCGAGCGGCTTTATGAGATCTTTCGCTCGGCTCCCGGACAGAAGAGCCCCGGCGTGGCCCCGAAGCCTCCAACGGTCGATGTGAGCGGACATTGGGACGTCGAGATCGAGTATGTCGTCGGGACGGTCCAGCACCACTTCTTCCTAGACATGGATGGCGCGCAGGTTCGAGGGCTGCATCAAGGGCGTATCACGGAGGGGCGCGTTCGCGGCACGGTGGCTGACGACGGGGTCGACTTGCGAAGCTCGGGCCGCTTCGAGGGAGGCTCGTGGGGCTACCGCTTCACCGGCCGGCTGCGGGGCGACGAGATGCGAGGCGAGGTCGACCTTGGGGAGTATGGCGAGGCCCGTTGGCGGGCTCGTCGGTTGGCCTAGCTAGCCAAGGGCTGCACCCTTAAGTCCCAACGGATGCCGCTGGTAGGGGCAGACCGCTGTGTCTGCCGCGCCGCCGCCTATCTCCTGGTAAGTTCACTGGTGCGCGGCTTGTCTTTCGCGCAGAGACCGAGAGCCGTTCCGCAGCGCCGGGGTGCACGCTGCGGTCCACCCCTACACCGTGACCATCATGAACACCGTGAACTGAGCCGGCAAAACCGGTGTGGGGGCGCCTAGCCAGCCGCTATTCAGGCCACGATCTCTTTGACCACCCGTGTCGGATACTGGTCGGTCAGTCGCTCGTCGAGCCCGTGGCGGCGGTAGGTCAGCTTGCGCGCGTCCATCCCCAGCAGGTGAAGAAGCGTGGCGTGGAGATCATGCACGCTGACCCGGTCTTCGGTCGCGTGATAACCGATGTCGTCGGTGGCGCCGTGGATACACCCACCCTTGACGCCGCCGCCAGCCAGCCAAACACTAAAGCCCTTGGGCCCATGGTCGCGGCCGGCCATGTAGCCGGCGCGCATCTGGGCGACCGGCATGCGCCCGAATTCGCCGCCCCACAGTAGGAGCGTCGAGTCAAGCAGGCCGCGTTGCTTGAGGTCGGTCAGTAGGGCCCCAATCGGCTTGTCGGTCTTGCCGCAACTGTAGTTGTGATTCTTCTCCAGCTGCGCGTGGGCATCCCAAATCTGATACTCGATGAAGAGTTGTACGAAGCGAACACCGCGTTCCACCAGACGCCGCGCCATGAGGCAACGCGTTCCGTACGATCGTGTGTGCTCTTCGTGGAGGCCGTACATCTGTTGGGTCTGCTCGCTCTCCTGCGACAGGTCGAGCGCATCGGTCGCGGCAACCTGCATCCGCGCGGCCAATTCGTAGCTGGCGATGCGGGCGTCTAGCTGGGGGTAGCGCGGTCGCTTCTGCAGATGCGCCTCGTCGAGCCGTCGCAGCAAGCTTCGCTCGGCGTCCAACAGCGGGGACGGCAACTCCTCTCGCGGCTTGAGGTTCAACAGCGGGGGTCCCTCTGATCGAAACCGCGTTCCTTGGTACTCCGGAGGCAGCCAGCCAGCCTGCCAATTTTGGATGCCGTTCACCGGCAGATTCTTCGGATCATCGAGAACGACGTACCCAGGCAGGTTCTGGTTCTCGCTGCCGAGCCCATACACCACCCATGAGCCCAACGACGGGCGCGCGGGAAGAGTGCGCCCCGAATGCATCAGGTAGAGCGAAGGCTCATGATTGAAGTGCTCGCCGTGCATCGAGCGAATCAAGGCGATGTCGTCGGCGTGCTCCGCGATGTGCGGCAGGGCCTCGGATACGTCCATGCCGCACTCGCCGTGGCGAGCAAACTTGAAGGGTGAGGGCAGGAAGTTTCCGGCCTGCTGCGGGTTCTCGAGTTGGTTGAGAATGTCGCGCGGCGCGGGCTTGCCGGCGTACTTCTCGAGCATCGGTTTGGGATCGAACAGATCCACCTGACTTGGTCCGCCGTTCATGAATAGATGAATGACCGACTTGGCGCGCGGATCGAAATCGGGGCCCCTGGGATACAGCCCGGTGGCGCTCGCCGAGGGGTCCGCTTTGGCGGCGAGAGCTCGGCCGCCAGGGTAGAGGTCGGCAGCCAACAACGACGCCAGCGCCGCGCCGTGGAGGCCGTCACCGACGCGGGAGAAGAAGTCGCGCCGGCTCAGTCGCCGTCTGTTGCTCTCGTCGTTCATGGTCCGCCTCCTAGCTAACTACGGGCTGCGCCCTTGATACTCCAATAGAACCGGCGAAACGAGAAGTAGGGGCACAGCATGCTGTGCCCGTGTTCGGGTCAAGCCGTACGCTCGGGACGCCGGCGGGCACGGCATGCCGTGCCCCTACATTGTCGGATGCACGACCGGCACCCAACGAGAAGAAGGCCCTCGTTGCCCGCGGCATCACGATCTGATCGGCAGCTTTCGTCACCCGGTGTGTTCGCTCAATCCACATACAGAAACTCGGCCGAGCTTAGTATGGCGTGCGCCAGCGACCCCAGCGCGTGCCACTGCGCGGTGAACTCTCGGGGCGCGTTGTGATTCTCTTCGTCCAGATGCCCGCGCCAGTGCGCAGCCAAATCGTCCGATGTCGCTAGTGCCGCTTGCACTTCCTCATCGTTCGGCAAGCGCGTGAGCGCCCGCACGTAAAGCTGCTCGATCTGCTTCTCGCGATCGCCCGGGTGCTCATCCAACAATCGGCCGGCCAAGTAGCGCGCATGGCCGCGAGCCGTGTCGCCGTTCATCATCTGGAGAGCCTGGGTGACAACGGTCGATTGCGCCCGTTCGGTGCAGTTGGGGGTCAACTGCGGCAGGTCGAAAACGTCGAGCATAGTCGCCGGCGTCTTGCGGCGCTTCAGTACATAGACAGCGCGCCGCCAGCCCCTCTTGGTGCCCTCGGGGACGATCTCTCCACCGTCAGTCTGGTTCACTTTGTCGGGTGGACCAAAAGGCTTCGTGTCGAGCCGTCCCGTGACCTGCAAGATCGAATCGTACAGCACCTCGGCATCCATGCGGCGCAAGGGCATGCGAGACAGCAACACGTTCTCGGGGTCACCGGCCTCTGCCTCGTCATGGACGCTGGAGGTCTGCCGATACGCCGTGGAGGTCAGCATCAGCCGGTGCATCGTTTTGATACTCCAATCCCGCCGGACGAACTCCGTCGCCAACCAGTCGAGCAGTTCCGGGTGCGAAGGCAGGACGCCCGTACGCCCAAAGTTCGCGGGGCTCTCCACCAAGCCACGTCCGAAGTGGTGCAGCCAGAGGCGGTTGACCATCACGCGCGCGGTCAGCGGATGGTTTGGCTGTGTGAGCCAGCGGGCGAGAGCAAGCCGGTTGCCGCTCGTACCGTCGGTGTCCCAGGGCTGCTTGGGTTCAAACGGCTCGAGCCCCACCCGCAGCACTGACGGTACCGCCGGTGTCACAAGCTCGACCAATGCCTGTGCTTCGCCGCGCCCCAGCAGATAGACCGGCGACGGCTTGCCGCCCATGTCGTAGAGCGCGCGGATGCGGGGCTCGGGCGTAAGCTTCTCCTTGGCCTCGGCGATCGATTTGGCGATGGCCGCCCGCTGCTCCTTGAATTCAGCCGACCGCGTGTCGAGTTGGTCGTCTGAAACCTCCAGGGTGTCGGCGAACTTCTTGGCCAGATATTTCTGGACCTCGGTCCGCTGCTCGGAGGACGTGGTTGCCAGCGTGTGAAGATCCTGCCGCACTCCCTCGGGCAGCTCCGCGAGACGCTCCTCGATGATCTCTTCGCGTACGGGTTTGGCCTTCTCCTCCAGCGACGCCTCCAGCTTCTTGATCTCCGCTTCGAGGGGCTCGTTCGTTTCCTTCGCCTCGGCCCATTCCTCGGCGAGTCCGACCTCGAGGAGCCGTTCGGTCGGCGGCTTCCAGTCATAGGGATCGAAGGCCGTTTTCAGCACGTCGCTCAGGCGGTAATAGTCTCGCTGCGGGATGGGATCGTACTTATGGTCGTGACAGCGCGCGCACCCGACGGTCAGTCCCATGACCGCGGAGCCCAGCACGTGGATCTCATCCGCGATCACGTCCATTCGCTCGGCGAGCGAACCGTTGGCCGGCGAATAGGTTCCGTCGGGCGTCATGCGGAGGAACCCGGTGGCGGCCAACGTGTCGACCGTCTCCTGCGTGGCCTCCTTGAGACCGTTGTAATCAATCAGCTCGTCGCCCGCGAGTTGCTCGGCAAGGAATCGGTCGTAGGGCTTGTCCTGATTGAACGAGCGAATGACCGCGTCTCGATAGCGCCACGAATGAGGACGTACCTTGTCGGCGTCGATGATACCTTCCGAATCCGAATAGCCCGCCAGGTCAAGCCAGTGCTGCGCCCAGCGCTCACCGTAATGAGGCGACGCGAGCAGACGGTCGATCATTCGCTCGTACGCGTCCGGACGATCATCGGTGGCATAGGCCTCCACCTCAGCCGTCGTTGGCGGCATGCCAACCAGATCGATGTAGGCCCGTCGCATCAGGTCCAGACGGTCCGCCGCGACAGAGAAACCCATGCCCTTCGCTTCGAGCTTGCGCAACAGGAAAGCATCGATCGGGTTGCGCACCCACTTCGCGCCGTTGACTCGCGGAAGCGCCGGACGCTTCGGAGGTTGGAACGACCAAAAGCTCCGGTCATCGTCGGTGACAACGGATTCCTGCTCACCGGCCTCGGCGAGCTTCTCGGACGCCGGCCGCGCCCCTGCCGCGATCCACTCCCGCAGCATGTCGACCTCGGCGTCGGTGGGGGCCTTGACGTTGTTCTCGAACAACATCTTCGGTGGCGGCATCTCGCTCGCCAAGAGGCGCCGGAACAGCAAGCTTCCCTCGGCGTCGCCGGGAACCAGCGCCGCACCCGACCGGCCGCCCTTGAGACGGCTCGCGATCGTGCGCAAATCGAGATCGCCCTCGCGGCGGCTCTTGCCGTGGAACGTCACGCAACGCATTTGAAAAATGGGTAGGACTTCCTTCTCGGTGATGAGCGTGGGACGGGCATCTCCCCGGTGAATCCACTCCCGAACGATCCCGGCTTCCTCGTCGGTCAGCTTCTCGCCCACCGGCGGCATCGCTCCCGAGACGATCTTCTGAAGTAGTAGACTCTTTTCGGGAGACCCGGCGATGATCGCCGGACCCGACTTGCCACCCGCGAGGACCGACTCACGCGCGTTAAGGCTCAACTTGCCCTGTGCACTCGGCCCGCTGTGGCAAGCGACACACTTCTTTTCGAGGACCGGGAGGACATCGGCGGCAAACGAAGGGTTCGCCGGCGCTCCGCGGAGACCCGCGGCCACGACCAGCAAGAGGAAGGCGATTGGCAGTACCCGGTTCATATCGCTGCACCCGAGGTTACGCTACCGATTAAACCACGTTGCCGGGCAGATTGGTACCCTGGCGAGTCGGTTAGTCTGGTAGAAGAGCATTCGACAAACGATGCGCGGCTATATAGGCCTCTTGTGTGGGGCCGAACATGTTGGAGCCTGTGCCCTGAGGCGACCGAAACGCGCGGGCCGCCAACCGCGTCGTAATCGTCAGTAGCTGATGCACAAGAAAACTCTCCTGCTGCTCCTCACGGCGACGCTCGGTTCCCTCTGCTGGTGGGCTCTGCCTTCAGTGGCACAAGAGGGCGCAGCCGAGGGCGAGGACGTCACGATCTCGGTTGACGTCGAGATCGTCAACATCCTGGCGACGGTGCGCGACAAGAAGGGCCGTCTGATCAACGACCTCGCCAAAGACGCGTTTATCGTCGAAGAGAACGGCAAGCGCCAAGAGATCAAGTACTTCGCGCAGCAAAGCGATCTCCCGTTGACGATCGGCCTGCTAATCGATACCAGCGTCAGCCAGCAGCGCCTCATCGGTGATGAGCGCCGGGCGGGCTCGCAGTTCTTCAAACAGGTCCTCCGTCACAAGAAGGATCTGGCCTACCTCGTCAGCTTCGATGTCGATGTCGAGCTCCTACAGGACCTGACTGAGTCAAAGCGATTGCTCGCCGACGGCCTCGACAAGCTGCAAGTGCAAGGCGGTGGCGGCGGGCTGCACCCGGGACCGGTACCCACCCAGGGGAGGACGCCGGGAACGGTCCTCTTTGACGCCGTCTATCTGGCTTCCGACGAGATGATGCGCGGCCAAGTCGGACGCAAAGCGATCGTACTGATCAGCGACGGCGTCGACTACGGCAGCCGCATTGATCGCGATGAAGCGATCGAAGCCGCGCATCGG
>JAKZVK010000856.1:0-3248 GCA_047516085.1 Bryobacterales bacterium | reverse complement strand
GGCCTTCAGAGTCACCCTCCAGGCATCCAATCCATCTTCCGAGCGGCCTTGCGCTGGAGAACTGGCATGGCGTGCGAGTAGGTATTCAACGTGAGGCGCACGTCGCTGTGACCCAGAATTTCGGCCACGTCGCGAACCGGCACCCC
Organism: Bryobacterales bacterium; assembly: GCA_047516085.1. GTDB lineage: Bacteria > Acidobacteriota > Terriglobia > Bryobacterales > UBA6623 > JAKZVK01. The sequence continues at coordinate 3,102 of JAKZVK010000856.1, read as the reverse complement.
TTGAGCGAGGAAGATCGACGCGTACGAATGCCGAAGCGCCTGAAATGACAACGGCGGCAGGTGCTCAGCGCCGCAGTTCCGGCCAGATCGTCGTACAGCACAAGGTTGCCGTCGGTGCGATAATCGATCCCGTATGACTTGGATTGATGACGGTGAGAAGGCCTATCGGGAGAAAAAGGCTTCGGAGGACACGGCGCAGCGAATTCAGCTTCGCAATACCGAGGTGCTACGGGCGAAAGCACGTCCATTCCTGGACGAGCTTGTGGAGGTGGTCGCGCGGGATGTCGCGAACTATTCCGAGCGATTCAAGGCAGATCCCGAACAGCGTGTGGATTTCACGAAGAAGCCATCGGGCGGCTTTAAGCTAGACAAGGCACATTACCCGGCGGCTTCGGTCGAGTGTTCATTGGAGGGCGACCAGATCAAGGTTGTGCATAGTTCCCGCCCTGGACCCATGTCAGAGGCCGATGTCAAGCTGTCCTATCTGAGTTTAGAGGTAGACAGCAACGACAATGTGGTGGTTAAGGCACCGCCGGGTAAGAGTCTCGTCAGCCTCGACGACGTGTCCCGACACCTGATTGCCCGCGTGCTTTTCGCGTAGTGTCTACCGCTTCTTCCCCCACCGTGCGGCTACGGCCTTCTTGGCGATGGCCCGGCGCCTAGTGGGCGACAGCGCAGCCCGTAGCGTCCCAACACGCTGCTGACCTGTCGGCGGGCGCCGCTCGGCGCTGAAACCCCTATAATCAGGCCCAACCCGCATTCACCCGATCAGATCGTGATCGTCCAGAACTGGTATGAAGAGCTGAAGCGGCTGGTGCCGACGGGACTGACCGCCGCCAGGTCCTTCCCAGATCCCGCGCTCGCCGCATTAGTCCTGCCTAGTCGCGAAGGGTTTAGACAATATGGAATGACCGGCTCGCGATCGTAACGTCGTAGTGCTCTCGCACTCGACAGGGTGGTAGAAGCCACCGCGATTCGCGGGTTAGCGCCTTGCGGCGTCAGGGCCGCACACGAAAGGAGCCGGTCATGAAAAACGCTATCACGTACGTGGGGATCGACGCGCACAAGAAGGATCTCTTTGTCGCGATGCTGGTCGGGGACCAGGCAACGCCGGTGACGTGGCAGGTGCCGAACGAGCCGAATGCCGTGCGCCGGCTGGTGCGGCAGCTCGAGCGGGACGCGCCGGGCGAGGTGCGGTGCTGTTACGAAGCGGGTCCCGGCGGCTACGCCTTGCAGCGTCAGTTGACGACGCCGCGGGTGCGCTGCCAGGTCATCGCCCCCGGGCTCATTCCGCGGAAGCCGGGCGAGCGGGTTAAGACCAATCGCCGCGACGCACGGAAACTGGTGGAGCTGCTGCGCGCGGGCTTACTCACGGAAGTCCGCCCGCCCACGCGGGAGGCGGAAGCCGTCCGCGATCTGTGTCGCGCGCGTGATGATGCGCGGGAAGATCGGCAGCGGTGTCGCCATCGTCTGGGCAAGCTCCTCTTGCGCCGCGGGCTGCATTACCATGGCCGCAACTGGACGCGGGCGCACCGGCAGTGGATCGAGCATCTCGACTGGACACAGCCAGCCGAGCGCGTCGTCGTGGACGACTATCGGTTGGCGATTGATCAGGTGGAGGCGCGGCTCCTCGAGTTCGATGCCCAGCTGACGGTGGTCGCGCAGACGGATCCGTATCGCGAACCGGTCGGCTGGCTGCGGTGCTTCCGCGGCATCGACACCTTGACGGCCATGCTGATCCTGGCCGAGCTGCATGACTTTCGCCGGTTCCAGGCGCCCCGCGCGCTGATGGCGTATCTCGGCCTCGTGCCGGGCGAGGATTCCACGGGCGAAAAACACCGCCGCGGGCGGATCACGCGGGCCGGGAATGGGCTGGTCCGCCGGTTGCTGGTCGAGGCGGCCTGGCACTATCGGAGGCGTCCCGGCATTGGTGTCGCGCTCGCCCGACGCCGCACCGGACAACCCCCGCGGGTCATTGCGATCGCGGACAAGGCGCAGCAGCGGTTGTGTCGCCGCTTCCGGCGACTCGCGGACCAGCACAAGCCCGCACCCAAGATCGTGGTCGCTATCGCGCGCGAGTTAGTGGGCTTCCTTTGGGCGGCGCTCCAACCGCCACTGAACACGTCACAGGAGGCGGCGTGACGAGCGAGGAGGGTCCGTAGGGGCAGACCGCAGACCATCACGTGGCTGGATGCCGGACGGCAAAGACGGCGGACGATCAGGCACGATTGTGAGGACCGGCGAGATTACTATGCGATACGGACTCTGTCCCAGCTCGCGACTTTAGACTGCACGTCCTCCCGACGAAGTACTGTCATGTGTGCTCTGCCGCAGACCACCGCGGTAATCACCGTATATCAGAGTGACTCGTCGTCGAAGCGCCCTCGATCGTCCGTCGTCTTCGCGGCCCGGTACCGGCCCTGCGCTTAGGAGAGAGTTCCTGTTCGGACCAAGGGGGAATTGACAAGGGGTCATTCCATATCAGTAATCGGTCGTCCCCGTGCCCACGCGGTTGGACTTCACTCTCGATGTCCTAGAACGCGAGCTTGGTCAGACCTAACTACTCCATCTGGCTGCCGCTGCGTTTCTTGCAATCGACTTTCGCTTGGCTGGGCTCAGCGAGTCGGCACGAGCCCGCCCTCCTTTGCGCCCAAGCTCCACGGCCGCCTTGCTCTTCCCGTCCTCGGTCAGTGTCTCGTCGATCTCACCCGTAGCAATCTTCATCACTGTCACGGCGTTCGAGATAACATCGGCCGGGCGCTTTTGACCTTTGGGTGTTTTGGGCACTAGCTATCGCTTGGTCGAGCGAGCGTACGCCTTTAGTTGTCTGATGCGAATTTGGCAGAACCGATCACCGAAACGCTTCACGAAGACGCTCCCGTGTGAGATTTGCGGAAAAGAAGCTCTTATTGAAGTTGTGCCGGACGGCTTCGACGATGCTCCAGCCAGCTTCGTCATCACGCGAACCTGTAGCGGTTCATGCAAGAAGGCGTACTCGCCAATGAAGGCGCAGGAAATGCACGAGCTGACAGGGCTCCCGCTTGCAGGCTGGATGTTCTAGTTTTCCAAACTGAGACACTACTGAACATCCGGCCCGTCAAG
>JAKZVK010000855.1:0-9842 GCA_047516085.1 Bryobacterales bacterium | reverse complement strand
CTCGAACCTGGCCGACGCAAGCGTCGGCGGCGCCATTCATTTTGTATGTATCGACTGGCGTCACATAGGCGAGATCGTCGCGGCCGGCACAGAGGCTTATACCGAGTTTAAGAACCTCTGTGTCTGGGCCAAGACCAACGGTGGGATGGGTTCGTTATACCGGTCGCAGCACGAGCTGGTGTTTGTCTTCAAGTCGGGCACGGCGTCGCACATCAATAACGTCGAGCTCGGCAAGCACGGTCGCTACAGAACAAACGTCTGGTCGTATGCCGGTATCAACAGCTTTCGAGAGGGTCGTGACGAAGAGCTTGCTCTACACCCGACGGTAAAGCCCGTCGGGCTCGTCGCCGACGCGATTCTCGATTGCTCTAAGCGTGGCGGCATCGTGCTCGATGCCTTCGCCGGCAGCGGCATCACTCTCGTTGCCGCCGAGCGAACCGGGCGAAAGGGGTATGGCATCGAGCTCGACCCCAAGTATTGCGACACGATCGTTAAGCGCCTCGACCAAGTAGCGAAACTGGATGCGACTCACGCCGAGACCGGCAAGACCTTTGCCGAACTCGAAACGGATCGCGCCACCGAATAGGAGGAGCACAACCAGGGCCGTTCGCGCCCAGCCAGGCGCGAACGGCCCGCTACCCCGGAAAGGGAGACTTTCCATGACCAAGAAGGAGAATGACGCATACGAAATAGGCTACGGCAAACCACCGAAGGGCACCCAGTTCCAACCCGGCCAATCGGGTAACCGGAAGGGCCGGCCCAAAGGGTCAAAGAACACCGCGGCCCTGTTCGAGGAGATGCTGAGTGAGAAGATCACCGTGCGCGAAGGCGATCGAACCCGCAGGATGTCTCGCATGGAGGCAATCTTGCACACGCAGATCGTCAAGGCGCTCAAAGGTGATCCCAGAGCCACCCAGCTTCTTTTTTCGTTCTATTGGCAAGCTGGCGGGCTCGAGCCCGAGAAGCAAGACGAACAGCCCCAAGGTGGCGTCCTGCTGATACCAGAGCAGATGGGCGTAGAAGAGTGGATGGCCGCCGAAATAGCCCGATTAGCCAAGCAAGCGGATGAGCGGGAATAAACCGGTACGAGTAACGATTGCGGCGGCCCTCCGTGGGGCCGCCGCCCTTTTTCTTGCCCACCGAATCGCCGTTGACTTCATCGCGCCGGCAAGCGTGCATGGCCGTGCCGATCACGAGGTGCGGCCAATGGATGACGATCGCAAGGAACTGTTCCGCCGCCTGTCCACACTGGCGACGGAAGTCCTCGAAGAAGCGCATGAAGCGGCCATCGAAGGTCAATCGCCCGAACTTCGGGCGCGGGAATATGCATCCTGCGCCCGGCGGCTTCAGTGTGCCGCGAGAAGGTTCACGGCGATCGCCGAGACGATGATCATCGTCGTTTCCCCCGAAAGCGACGAACCGACGTCGGTTACACGATCACGCTGAAAGGACTGGACTTCGCCGCAGCGGCAAGCATGCATGGGTGACGACCTCTGGCGGACCGTCTCCGGTCCGCCGCCCCGATCGGCACCACCGACGGGGCTTTGGGTGGTGGAAGCGCCGCAATCACCGCGGCGCACATGCCAACGGAGATCCCGATGTCGAAGCTCACCCCCAACCAGCAGAAGATTCTCACGGCCGCGTCCGCCCGGCGTGGCGCCGCGATCCTGCCATTGCCCGACGGCGTCACGCTCAAGGGCGGCGCCCTTAAGACGACGCTCGCCAGCCTCGTCAAACGGGGCTTCGTCATCGAGCGAGGCAAGGACAAGAAGCCGATCATCACGAAGGCCGGTCGCGCTGCTGTCGGCGTTGATGCCGGCCAAACACGACGCGGAGGCAATCAGCACAACGGATCAACTTCGAGCATTGCCATCCGCCCTGGGACCAAGCAAGCGCAGCTCCTGTCGCTCCTGTCGCGCCCCGATGGCGCCGCTATGTCCGAGATGACGAAGGCCACCGGCTGGCAACCCCACAGCGTCCGCGCGGCGCTCACGGGCTTGCGTAAGCGCGGGATCGCTGTCCTGTGCGGCAAGAGTGACACCGGCACCACGGTCTACCGCGCCGATGCGGCGTAAGCCCGATGGCAAGCGCGAAGCTGTCACCGGCGGCATTGGCCGAAGCAGTCGCCATGCTGGAGACCCTCTCAAAGGATGATCTGAGAGATCATTGGCATCGGTACTATGGCAACCCTCCCCCCAAGCGCCTCGGTGCCGACCTCCTCCTGCGCGGCGTCGCCTACGCGGTTCAGGCCGAGGCACGGGGCGGGCTCAAGCCCGCGCTACGGAGGAAGCTGAAGCGTCTCGCGCGAGACCTCACGCAAAACGGCGGGGCGGCCCCGATTGTTCGGCTCAGTTACAAGCCGGGGACACGGCTGGTCCGTGTCTGGAAAGGGGAGACCCATGAGGTGACGATCCTGGAAGGGGACTTCGAATGGCATGGTCAACGCTTCGACAGCCTTTCCAAGATCGCCCGTGAGATCACCGGCACCCGCTGGTCGGGGCCCGCCTTCTTCGGCCTGAACAACACGAAGCCGGATGCACGAATCGGATCGCCGGCAGGACGGGGCACATGACGAAGCCAAACGATCAGCGTCGACTGCGCTGTGCAGTCTACACCCGCAAATCCAGCCAGGAGGGACTCGAGCTCAGCTTCAACTCGCTCCAAGCCCAGCGCGAGGCCTGCGAAGCCTTCATCGAGAGCCAGCGCCACGAGGGCTGGACGGTCCTCGCCGACACCTACGATGACGGCGGCTTCTCGGGCGGAACGGTCGAGCGTCCCGCGCTGCAATCGCTCTTGGCCGACATCGAGGCCGGCAAGGTCGATGTCATCGTTGTCTACAAGGTCGATCGCCTGACCCGCTCCCTCTCAGACTTCGCCAAGATCGTCGACGTCCTCGATACGCACGGTGTGTCGTTCGTCTCGATCACCCAGCAGTTCAACACCACCACCTCAATGGGGCGGCTGACGCTCAACGTCCTGCTTTCCTTCGCCCAGTTCGAGCGCGAGGTTACCGGCGAGCGCATCCGGGACAAGTTCCTGGCCTCGAGGAAGAAAGGCATGTGGATGGGCGGCCATCCGCCCTTCGGTTATGACCTCCGGGACAAGCGCCTCATCATCAATGACCGGGAGGCCGGGATCGTTCGCCACATCTATGCCCGTTACGCCGAGACGGGCAGTGTTCGGCAGGTCAAGGCCGAGCTCGACGCCGATGGCATCAGGACCAAGGAGAGGATCAGCCAAACGCGCACGCGTTGGGGCGGCAAGCCCTTCGCCGTGGGCGCCCTCTACCACATGCTGGCGAACGAGGTCTACATCGGCATGGCCGTCCACAAGGGCAAGGTCTATCCGGGCGAGCACGACGCGATCATCGACAATACGCTTTGGCAGAAGGTCCAGCGGGTCATCGAATCGAACCGGCGCAAGCGCCGCAACGCCGACGGCGCCAAGGACCCGAGCCTGCTCGCAGGCCTGCTGTTCGATGCCGAAGGCGAGCGCTTTACGCCGAGCCATGCGGTCAAGTGCGGACGGCGCTACCGCTATTACATCGAGCGGTCGCTGATCACCAGAGGCAGGTCCCCCGATCCAAGCGTCAGCACCAAGGGCAAGCGCATCGCCGCGCGGGAGATCGAGGCCATTGTGGTGAGCCGGCTCGTGCGATTGTTCGGCGATAACGGTGAACTGATGGGCGTCCTGCAAGGTCTCGAAGCCGGCGACATCGACAAGACGATCAGGGCCGCCGCGAGCCTCCATCGAGAACTCGAAGCGGCAGCCCCCGGTCGGTGCCGCGAGATCATCACCACGCTCGTTCGCCGGGTCGTCCTCGAGAAGGATTGCGTCCGGTTGGAGATCGGCATAGCGGGCTTACGGCAGCTGCTTGACGTGGTCGACCAGGGTCCCGAGACGTCACCCCAAGGCACACACACTCTCGCCGTGCCCTTTACCCTGCGTCGCAGTGGCAGCGAGCTCAAGTTGGTGATCGAAGGGAGCGCCGATGCGCCGCCGGGACGCATTGATCCCGTCCTGATCAAGCTCATCGACCGCGCCCACGACTGGATGCAGCTGCTGACGTCCGGGCGTATCCGATCGATCAAGGAGCTGACCGAACGCGAAGGCCTGACCGGGTCCTACATCACCCGGGTCATGCGTCTTTCCTTCCTCGCGCCCGACATCGTCGCAGCCATTCTCGAAGGCCGGCAGCCACCCGACCTCACGGCCAAGATGCTACTGCGCGGTATCGATCTGCCGGTCTCATGGGAAGAGCAGCGGACGGCCCTTCGATTCCGGCCGGTCTGACCCCGGAAATTCCGGCTACCATCCCGCCTGAACGGTACCACCAAACTCGGCGACGGAGAAAAACGGCCCCAAACGCCCCCCGACGTCCGACCGTTCGCTCTCCCGGTACCGCACGGACCGCAGCAAGCCCCGCTAACCCTTTGAATGTACCGAGAGTTCGAATCCCTACCGATAAACTCTGCAAAAACAAAGGACTAGCTGGCGGTGGGAGAGGGATTCGAACCCTCGATACGGTTCAACACCGTATACCGGTTTAGCAAACCGGCGCCTTCAGCCACTCGGCCACCCCACCATGTTAAAATTCAATGACTTACGCTACAGCCATCCGCAACAAAATACCGAATTAGCACCCGATTGGCACCCGACAATCTTAATTCTGTTCTTCTAGCGTACCTCTGAGGGCCGCGTCTACCTTGCCGACGTTATCGCAGGGTCTAACTTCGGAGCAACGCTGCTTTTTACGGGGCAACTCTGCGAGTAACGACTTCCGAGACGGGTCATTTGCAGAAATCGGCGGCCCAGACGCTCGGCGTCCGCTTTGGAGCGAACAGCGGACCACTGGTGCTCAGGCTTGGAAATTAGGCGCAGTAACTTCCGCTTATGAGCAGGAAGCGACCCCACGGCGTAGCCGTCCCAATGTCTCCAATTAGCCGAGGGAGCCAACAACGGACATTGGGACGGACGCTAGAAATCCGAATTTACCCAAGATCAAGTTTGCGAGAGAGGCAACGGTTTCCATCGCCGGAATTGTCACACCATCCCTCAAGTCGGGCCGTCGAGCAGGGCCTTTGCGTCTTTCAGGATTGCAGTGTGGAAATATGACGTCGCGCGGGTGTCCTCGTCCTCCGACAGACTCGAGGCATGACGACGGTTCGAGTTCGTTTATGGGCTCGCTGGTTTCAGACCGAGTCAAGGTCGTAGCGCTCGCGGTGGAACGGCACCGAGTCCGGGTCGACCTCGGTATCGAGTTCGCGGGCGTAGCGGTGGCCTTCGTAGACCGCGGCGGCGATGGTCGCCGGGCCGTAGCAATCGCCAACGCGCTTGACCGACTGGATGCCGGCATCGGCCAGGGCCTGGGCGTCGCCGCTCAGGGCATAGTAGAGCGCGTCGCGCGGCAGCCGCGCCGTCACCGAGACCACGCTGCCCGGCCGCGTCACCGTGGCGCCGGTCAGGCTCTCGACCATTTCCACCGTGCCGTCGCCGACGGCCGACAGGCGGTGGCGGGCGAGGATTTCGATGCCGAGGTCAACCATGCGGCGCTCGATCTTTTCCTGTTCCAGGGTGTACTGGGTCCACTGGGCGATGCACAGCGCCGGGGTCGCCAGGGTCACGTCGTGGCCTTCGCCGCGCAGGAGTTCGGCAATGACGTTGCCCATGTAGTAGTGGTCGTCGTCGTAGATGATCACCGGCCCCACCGGCCGCTTGCCGGCCATGATGTCGTCCGGCGTCAGCACGCTGGCGCTATCGGCGCCGGGCACCGGTGCCAAGTTGGCCCGGCCCATGCCGTCGGGGCGCCAGTGTGAGCCGGTCGCGATCGCCACATGATCGGGGCCGAGTTCGCGGACATGCTCGGCGGTCATGTCACTGGCCAGGAAGACTTCCACATTGGCCATCTCGCGGATTTGGCCGACCCTGTAGTCGCGCACCCGGACCCAGGCGGAAAGCCCCGGCAGGGCGCTCTCAAGCGTAACGCGGCCGCCGAGTTCGTCGCCGGCCTCGGCCAGGGTAACGGTGTAGCCCCGCTGGCCCAGGGCCCGCGCCGCCTCGAGGCCCGCCGGGCCGGCCCCGACCACCAGCACGCTGGCGTCCGAGCCCTTGGCCGGAATCTTCTCCGGGTGCCAGCCCTTGCGCCATTCCTCGCCCTGGGTCGGGTTCTGGGTGCAGCGGAGCGGCGCGGCCATGTTGTTCCAGGCGACGCAGATATTGCAGCCAATGCACTCGCGGATATCCTCGATGCGGCCTTCCTCGATCTTCTTGGGCAGGAACGGGTCGGCGATGGAGGGCCGCGCCGCGCCGATCACGTCGACCACGCCGCGGCGGATCGCCGAGACCTTGGCGTCGGGCGAGGTATAGCGGCCGACGGCGGCCACCGGCTTGGTGGTGACCTGCTTGACGAAGCCGATGAACGCCTCCTGATAGCCTTCCTCGGCGAACCGCGAGGTCGTGGAATCGTTGGCCCAGTCGGAGACGTTGACGTCCCACATGTCGGGCAGCTCGGCCAGCATCTCGACCGCGTCGCGGCCCTCACCGGCCCACTCCATGCCGTCGGCGCCCATCATCTCGTCGACCGCGAAACGCACCACCACCGCCATGGTGTCGCCGACCGCGTCCTTGGTCTCCTCGATGAGTTCGCGGAACAGGCGCAGGCGGTTCTCCAGGCTGCCGCCATACTCGTCCGTGCGCTGGTTGTGGCGCTTCGACAGGAAGAAAGTCGGCAGGGTGCCGTCGTGGCCCGAATAGACCACGACGATATTGAACCCGGCGTCGCGGGCGCGGATTGCCGTATTGCGGTGCCAGCGGCGGTAGTCGCGGATGTCGGACAAATCCATGGCCCGCGCCTGGACCGGGTGGTTGGTCCACTTGACCGGGCGGTGCATGGGTCCGATCGGCACCTCGCGGCTGTAGAGGTTGGACGCGGAGATCGAGTTGTGCACCAGCTCGATAGCGGCCAGGCTGCCATGGGCCCTGACCGCCTCGGCCATGCGCGCCAGATAGTTCTTGTCGCCGTCGTCCCACATGCGGGTCTCCGTAGAAGGAGCGATGTCGGCGGTGTGGTGAATGTCGCACTGCTCGGTGGCGACAATGCCCCAGCCGCCCTCGGCCTTCATGCCGCGCATATGGGCCATGCTGGTCGGATGAACCCGCCCCATGCCGTTGCAGTGGGGTACTTGGTAGAATCGGTTGGGCGCCGTGACGGGGCCAATCTTGATCGGCTCGAACAGAACATCGTATCGCGGATCACGCGCCATGGAATGCCTCCTAAATCGCTGTAATTACGAAGATTATTGTCAAAACACGGTAGTTTCGTAGATGTCGACGCCGCGCTTGCGGTCGATCGGGTGGCGCAGGCCCCGGTCGTGACCTGCGCCCATCTTATGTACCGGTTCCTACGTTAATCATGGCACGGTGATTTGGAAGTGCTGATTCGGCTGGTGTACGACCCATGACAAGAACCTGGATCGCCTTCGGCAAGTACAATGGAAGCGCCATCGTATTTGTGGACACGGATAACCTGACCCGAAACGTCCGACCGTAGTCATCTGATGTACAGGGCGAGGCATAGACCATGGAAATTGTTTCATTTGGGCGGACCGGCCTGAAGGTCAGCAAACTGTGTTTTGGCACGATGACCATCGGGTCCAGCGAATGGAAACCCTGGGTGCTGGACGAGGCGGACGCGCGGCCGCTCCTTAAACGATGCCTCGATCTCGGCATTACTTTCTTCGACATGGCGAATTGGTACTCGATTGGCGAAGGCGAACGTGTCGTGGCCTCGGCGCTGACATCCATGGTTCCCCGAGACAATCTGGTGCTGACCACCAAGGCTTGTTACGCGATGAGCGACGATCCCAATGATCGGGGCCTACCGCGCAAGCACCTGCTTTCTGCCGTCGAGGCCAGCCTGGGCAGAATGGGCACCGACTATGTCGATATCTTCATGATCCATAGTTTTGATCCCCAAACCCCCATGGAGGAAACCATGGGTGCTCTCCACGACATCGTAAAATCCGGTAAGGCTCGCTAATTAGGCGCCTCGAACATGTTTGCGTGGCAATTCGCGCAGATGAACCACGTGGCTCGGAATAACGGCTGGACGCCCTTCGTGAATATGCAGTGCCAGTACAGCCTGCTCTACCGCGAAGAAGAGCGGGAGATGCTGCCCTATTGTCGTGATCAGGGGATTGCCGTGACGTGTTTCAGCCCGTTAGCCAGGGGCTGGTTGGCGGGCAGCACGGATATCCGATCGCAAACCGATGCATTCTTTACCAAGTTCTTTGGCGATGCGCTGGATAAGGAAATCTGCGCCAAGGTCGAGGCTACGGCGAAGGAACAATGCACGACTATGGCCGAGGTGGCTTTCGCCTGGGTTCTCGCGAAGGAGGCGATTTGCTGCCCCATCGTCGGCCCCGCTTCGGTGAGCCAATTGGAAGGTTATGTTAAGGCACTCGATTTTGAACTCAGCTCCGATGAGATCGAGGCCCTTGATGGGCTGTACAGGCCGCGCGATGTCATCAACGGCCAAATTCGCAACCCCATGCCGCGCCATCTGGGCGGCGTTCAGACCGACTCGTAGGACCCCGTCAACCCAAGTTGGAGAGAATAGGCTTTGAACGGTCGCCTTCTATAGCCCGGAAATGGCGGCCAGGCCGATGCCACTCTCTCCCGCGCCGCAGTAAAGCAAATAGGTCTTGCCGTCCGCGTCCTCGAAGACGCCGGGATCCCGCAGCTCACGGACCCGTCGGTCGGCAGCACCCATGATCGACGTCCCGAGCGGCAGGTCGGCGCCTTCCCAATCCAATTCCGGTTCAAGAACGGTGACCGGATCGCGCGCCACCCAGTCGGTCCAGTGACGCGTGAGGTCGACCACGGCATGGAGGATGCCTTCCGGCCGCTCACCTTTTCGGGTGTAAAAGACGTGCAGCCTGTCCGCCACCCGATGCACCGCCCCGTGACGGCAGCCATTGTCGATCCCGCCACCGCCCGCCGAGGCGATGATGTTGGGCCCGTGCTCGAATGGACGCTCCCGTCGGCGAGCGCGCCATATCCCACCGCTTCCGACAAGCGCATAGACGTAACCCGCGTACTCGAAAGCGCGGAAGTACGGCGGGCCAAGCAGCGGCTCCAGCGGCTCGAACCTGACACCGTCGCACGAGGTGGCGAGCCGGGTCTGCTGATAGCCGTTCCACAGCAGACCGTGATAGTACATGCGTATGCGTCGATCACCGTGGTCCACGTCAACGTCGGGCGAGGCGACATGCGCATAGAGATACCCGCCCTTCAACTTCTCGGCCCAAGGCGGCCGGTCGGCTTCGGGCGGCTCCGGCGGATCGACGGCTTCGAACAGTGACTCCGCGACGTCGAGAACGCCCGGCGTGTGCGGCGTCCAGGGTCCGGTCAACGCGTCGGCGTAGGCCAGGCGAATGTAGGCGCCCTTGTGATCCGCGAAATAGAGATAGTAGCGGCCAAGCCGGCCCTCGACCCAGTTCGGCACGCGGATCAGCGACGGGCCGTTGATGTTGTCGCCCATGCGCTCATCCATATTCGGACGGATGATCGGCTCATCAAGAAGGCGAGTGACGGCGACCGGCATCCGACCAAGCTAGCCGCAATTGTTCATGACGGCTATCGGATTTGGGCAAGGCGAGTTAAGCCAACATTCGGGTCCGCCTAACGCTTTTGGGGCATTATAATGTAGGGGCTGTCCTAGCTAAGCGGCATGCTTAGGCTAGGATGGCGGGATGTACGAGAGGAAAAGCCGGCTCAGTGATTGGAAGCGCGGTCGTCTGATTGAGCACTTCGTTGCGGGTACGACGGCTCGGGCAGCAGCC
>JAKZVK010000854.1:0-4470 GCA_047516085.1 Bryobacterales bacterium | reverse complement strand
AAGCCCGCGCGGATTCGGCCTGCGGACGACCGCGATTCCGCCAGGCGGGTTCGCGCCGCCTCGGGGGCGGTATCCCCACCGGTGCCGGAATCTCCCGCGGTCACGACGGCGATGTGGACCCCGTAGCCCCGCTCCTGCAGCAGGTCCAGCGTGCCCCGCAGAGGATCTCGGCGTCCCCGGGGCGCGCCATCAGGGCCAGGATGTCATGTTCGGCCGGCTTACCGTCTGGCATCGTATGAACGCGTCGTGTCGGCGGGGCAGTCCCCGACTGTTCAATCGGCGGCACAGCGCTGCCCCGACAGGCCCGCCAAACCCCGACAGGCCCCGGCAGGCGCGAAAAAACAACGGCCCCCGACCTAACCTTCCCCGCCCCGGTGCGTCAAACTGAAGTGCAGGTAGGCACGTTGGAACTCACCGGGGTGGCGGGCCGGGGCGAGGCGGAGGCGATCAGCGAGACCGCCCTCATTCGGGCCGCCCAAAAAGACGATCACGACGCGTTCGAGCAGCTCGTGCGGCTGTATGACCGTAGTGTGCTCCGCGTGGCCCTGAACCTCCTACGGTCCGAGGAGGACGCCCGCGACGCTTACCAAGAGGTGTTCCTTCGCACTTACCGGAGCCTCGGAGGGTTCCGCTTCCAATGCAGTTTCCACACCTGGCTCTATCGCATCGCGACGAACGTGTGCCTCGATCAGTTGCGTCGGAAGGGCGTTCGCAAAGAGCAGCCGCTCGGCTCCGGGGTCGGGGCTAACGGTGACGGCCCGGCGTCGGATCCGATCGAGCGCGCCGCCGACCAACGGGCCGAGAGCGATCCCGCTCGCGTGTTGGCGACCGAGGAGCTGTCGCGGGGAATCACGGAAGCACTCGACCGGCTTACGCCCAAGGAGCGGGTCGTTTTCGAGATGAGGCACTACGAGGGCCTCCGCCTGCGAGCGATCGGCGAGGTGCTCTCGATGAGCGAGGAAGCAACCAAGCACTGCCTGTTCCGCGCGACGCGCAAGATGCGTACCGCGCTCAAGGATGTCCCACGATGACCTGCGACCAGTGGCAATCCCGCGTCAGCCTTTATCTTTACGGCGAGTTGAGGGCGGAAGAGAACGACGCGCTCGAAGACCACCTGGAGAACTGTGGCGACTGTACCCGCGTTCTCGAAGAGGAGCGGGACTTCTTTGCCTTGCTCGACACGCGCAAGCCGGGCGAGGCGGCGGGTTCGCTGCTGGCCGAGTGCCGCCACGACCTGATGCGTAACGTCTATCGTTGCGAACCTGTTCGGACGGGCGTTTGGGGCTGGTGGGACGGCGTGCAGCGGTCTCTGGCAGGGGCTCGGCTGGTCTGGCAACCGACAGCCGCGCTGGTCCTGGCAGCGCTGGCCTTCTATGCGGGACGTGCGACGCAGACCAGGCCGGCCGAGAACTTCCCGTGGTCTATGGAGCCTACGGTACAGCAGGGTTCGCTAAGCCTCGCGGACACTCCGCTGACGGGTATCGAGTCGGTCGCCATCGATCCGCGCGAAGGACGCGAAGGACGCGTGCAGATCGTGGTGGAAGAGGTCTCCCGCCGCACCATTTCCGGCTCGTCGCAAGACCCCCATATCCGCCAACTGCTCCTCTCCACGAAGCGAACGGCGCTGAACGCGGGCGTGCGGCTCGACATGCTAGATGTCCTCACGCAGCAGACGGAAGATGTCGACGTCCGCCGTTTTCTCGTTGACTCGATGAAGGAAGATAGCAATGCCGGTGTGCGGTTCAAAGCACTCGATGCGTTGAAGGCCCACAAGCAAGACCCAGAGGTCCGACAGGCGTTGATGGAAGTGCTGCGCCGCGACGGCAATCCAGGCATGCGCGTGCAGGCGATCGAGCTGTTGACCGAGACACCGGACCGTGACTTGGTCGGGGTGCTGCAAGAGTTGGTCGAGACAGAGGCGAATCAGTATGTGCGACTTCGGTCGGAGCAGACCTTACAGGAGTTGAATGCGTCGGTGGATCGTTTTTAGGGGCTGGTTTGTGACCGATACCGTTATGACGAGAACTCGCGGGCACGCTGTGCCGCTGAGGTGTCGAAGATGTAGCCGCTCGGTCCGTGGTGGCTTTTCCATCGCCCCTTCAGGGCTCCCGGCGCACGAGGTTCGATACCCGGGGTTCCGCCTGACGGCTTCACCCCGGGCTAACATCCAACGCCGCTTCGCGGCTGAGTGTTCGTTGCTAGTCGACCGTTCGTGCCGGCCAAGGAGCGGGGGTGGCCGCCGTAGCATTTGGGCGGACGCAGGGGTCCGCCCCTACACACCCTGGTTGCTAGTCGACCGTTCGTGCCTGCCAAGGAGCGGGGGTGGCCGTCGTAGCATTTGGGCGGACGCAGCGGTCCGCCCCTACACACCCTGGCGCGTGAATCGGCTTGCGCTCAGCGGAGTGGAGAGATGGATATGAATCCAACACGAACGGCACTGATCGGTCTGCTTGCCTTGACCCTCGCCCCGCAGGCTCAGAGTCAAGTGCAGAAACAAGGGCGTTACTGGGTCGAGACCGTCGAGGGCACAGTACAGGCCGGTACCCGCCTGCGCATCAGTTCGGTGGGTGCGGTCTCGGTCGAAGGCCAACCAGGCCAGGAAGTCCGTTACACAGTCATCAAGAAAGTTCGCGCCGGCAACCAACAGGAGGCCGAGCGACGCTTGTCGCAAGCGCAGGTCACGGCTGCCCTGCAAAACGTCACAGCCGCGATTTCGGCCATATCTCCCGGCTGCCGCCGGTGCGGGTTCTCGGCGGACATGAAGGTCATCGTCCCGACCTCGACACACCGGGCGCTGGTCAGCACGGCCGGCGGCTCGCTTCGCGTGTTGGACCTTCAAGGCCGCGTCAACGTCGATAGTGAAGGTGGATCGATCGAGATCCGGCGGGTCGGCCGGTCCGTGAGGGCCTCCACCGCGGGGGGAAGCATCACGCTCGATTCGATTGGAGGCGACGTCAGTTGCGAGACGGCGGGCGGCGACATTTCGCTCAAGGACGCCCGAGCCGACGCCATACTGACGACGAACGGAGGCGGCATCGCCGTCGAGGGCGTACTCGGAACGCTGCGGGCCGAAACGTCCGGCGGCAACATTAGCGCCCGGAGCGTCGGCGGCAACCTGATCGCGGCGACATCGGGCGGCTCGATCCGCTTGCAGCAGGTTGCGGGGATGGTACGTGCCGAGACGGCGGGTGGGTCGATCCACGTGACCTCCGCGCCGGCGGGCCTGACGGTGGAGGCCACCGGCGGCGAAATTCGCCTGACGGACGTCGCCGGGGCCGTGGTCGCGGCGAACGCTACCGGCGATATCCGGGCCTACTTCCTTGCCGGGCATCCGTTGCGCAACTCGCTGCTCGAGACGAACGTGGGCAATATCGAGGTTTGGCTTCCAGGGAATCTCAAGGTCACCGTGATGGCGATCGTTGAACTGGGCGGGGACTCGCGCCGCATCCAGAGCGATTTCAACGCGATTCGAGTGAAGAACGAGGGCGATGAGTTCGGGCTTGGGTCGGTGGTGGCCGAAGGGTCGATCAACGGCGGCGGGCCCGTGCTACGCATCAGTAATACGACCGGCCGCATCAGGATTCACCGGTTGCAGTGAGTTTTTCGAGATCTCAGCAACAGAGGGCTAGCGCTATGAAACTTCCCGTTTTGATTGTGATGGTGGCCGCTATCGTGCTGCCGATTCAGGCGCAGACGCCGCGGGCAGCTCCGCATCCGCCCACCCCGCCGTACGGGGCGTACCCGCAGGTTTGGACGCAGCGTCCGAGAGTGTTCGACGTGCAGGCGCTGAACGGGGGGGGAAGCTATCTCGGCGTGGGTCTGTTTGAGCTGAGCGCCGAGCGCGCCACGGAACTAGGAATGGGGGCGCCTCGCGGCATCGAGGTCAGCAGCGTGGCAAAGGACAGTCCCGCGGCTGAAGGCGGCCTCCTCAAAGGGGATGTGATCCTCGAATTTCGTGGCGAGGCCGTTGTGGGCGGCGAACATTTCGTACGCCTTGTTCGCGAGACCCCGGTGGGCCGCGAGGTTCCGGTGCAGGTCTGGCGCCATGGCGGCGAGACCGAGTTGACTGTGAAAGTGGGGAAGCGCAAGGGTGCGCAGGTCTACGGCCTTCGCCTCGATTGCGAAGACGGCGAGGACTGCCGTCACCATGGTGGTGACTTCCCAATGCCCGGCATCGACTTCACCATGCCCAGTATCGGCCTCACCATGCCGAACCTCCACATCGACCTCCCGCGTCCACGGATGGTGCTCAAGAGCCGCGCGCTGGGCGCGGAGTTGGAAGGCCTCAAGAACAAAGAGCAACTAGCCGAGTTCTTCGGCGTCGAAAGCGGGGCGCTCGTGCGGTCGGTCGATGCCGACTCCGCAGCCGAGCGCGCCGGCCTGAAAGCAGGGGACGTGATTATTGCGGTAGACGGCCAGCCCGCCGAGTCGGCGCACCAAGTGGGAAAGCTGCTGCGTTCCGCCGGGTCG
>JAKZVK010000853.1:0-3623 GCA_047516085.1 Bryobacterales bacterium | reverse complement strand
CGCGCGTCCCGGCGACTTTTGGAGGAAGCTCTCATGCCCGGCATCACATTTACAGTCAACGGCACGCGCCGCGAGGTTCAGGCCCCTGGCGACACGCCGCTGTTGTACGTCCTTCGCAACGACCTCGAGCTGAGTGGCCCGCAGTTTGGTTGCGGCGTCTCGCAGTGTGGTGCCTGTTCCGTGCTGGTGGACGGCAAGGAAGCGCGCTCGTGCGTGCTGTCAGTCAGCCAGATGGCCGGCAAGGAGGTCACCACGCTCGAAGGGCTTCCGGCTCGGTGGGCCAGCCAGAAGGGGATTCTGCCATCCGAGGCCGATCCGACGCTCCATCCGGTGCAGCAGGCATGGATCGAGGAGCAGGTCCCACAGTGCGGCTTCTGCCAGAACGGCATGATGATCAAGGCAGCCGAACTGCTCGACGAGACGCCCTCCCCGACCGTGGCGCAGATCAGAGACGCATTCATGAGCGGCCCGTCTCCGCATCTCTGTCGCTGCGGCAGCTACTCGGCCATCGTTGAAGCCGTGAAGCATGCGTCAACCCTGATGGCAAAGGCGAGGTAATCTAATGGCCGTTCATGCCCAACACGGCATCGACGTTCACGGCGCGACGCTCAGCCGTCGCCAGTTCGTCAAGATCGGTGGCACCCTCATCGTCGGCGTCGGTCTGGTTGGCCGGACGCTGTTCGAAAAGACAGCGGAAGCGGCGACCATCAGGAACTCGCTCGACGCGTCGCTGATCGATTCCTGGTTCGAAATCCATGCGGACAACACCATCCTGATGCGCACCGGCAAGGTCGATTTCGGACAGACGACGGCGCACACGGCGTACAAGCAGATCGTCGCCGAGGAGCTGAACGTGGCGTTCGAGGCGATCACCACTGTCGTCATGGGCGACACCGACCGCACTCCGGACGGCGGATTCTCCGCGGGGTACCTGGCATACGGGGGCGCCAACCTGCGCAAGGCGGCGGCCTACACCTACCAGGCACTCCTCGAGCTCGCCGCGAGCACGCTAGGCGTCGAGAAGAGCGAGCTGTCGGTGAAAGACGGCGTCGTGTCTGGCGGCGGCGGAACGATGTCCTACGGCGAACTCGTGCAGGGGCAGGATCTGAAACTGACCATTCCCGTGTCGGGCGACCTGACATCTATGTACGGGTTGACCGTGACCGGCAACCCTCCGGTGAAACCCACGAGCGAGTACACGGTCATCGGCCGCTCGTACGCGAGCACCGTCACCCCCTCGAAGGTTGCCGCGAAGGAGGTCTGGGTCACGGACGTGCGCCTGCCGAACATGCTGCACGGCCGCGTCATCCATCCGAAGACACTGGGTTCGACGCTGATCTCCGTCGGCACCTTGGACAAGGCGAGCTTCCCCAATACCCAGGTGGTTGTGAAAGGGAACTTGGTTGGCGTGGTGGCGCCGACTGAATGGGAGGCGATTAAGGCCGCGCGGCAGATCGCGGCCGACACCAAGTGGACGGAGTGGAAGGGGCTGCCCGGCCACGAGGGCCTCTACAACTGGATGCGGAAGCAGGCCGACTGGGAAGCGACGCCAGTCTCGAAGAGCGACAAGAGCCGTGGGAATGTTGGGCCGGCGCTGGCGTCCGCTGCGAAGAGCCTGTCCGCAAGCTACGAGCTGCCCTTCATGAAGCATGCGCCGATCGGCCCAACCGTCGCGGTCGGTGACGCCAGGCCGGACGGCACGGTTTACCTCCACACGCACAACCAGAATCCGCAGGCGCTGCGTGGCCAGATCGCGATGATGCTCGGTACGCCGGTCGACAACGTGGTGGTCCGCATCTACGCCGGCCCCGGCCATTACGGCCGGTCCAACGGCGGCAACGCCGGCGCGGAGGACGAGGCAGTGATCCTCTCGCAGGCTGTCGGACGGCCAGTCCGCGTGCAGTGGATGCGGCCCGAGGATCTGCAGTGGTCGACACAGTCTCCCCCGGGCGTCTCGAACATTCGCATCGGATGGGACGCGAACGGACACATCACGGCCTACGAAGCGGATCACTACATGCCCGCGATGCAAGACGACCGACTGGTCGGTGCCGTCATTGCCGGTCTCCCGACACCACCGCCGCCGGATGTTGGGGTGCCGGCCGTTACGGCGCCCGACGGATCGATCGGTTCGACCGTGAACAGCATCTCGGACCCGTGGGTGTACGACCTGGTACCCAATATTGGCGAGTCAGGCTATGGAACGTTTCAACTCGGCCAGAAGACCTCGCCACTCGCCGTGGGGCTGCGCGACCACAGCATGCGCACCCCGGGACAGCTGCAGCAGAACTTCCCCCGCGAGCTCGCGATTAGCGAAGCGGCTGCCCAGGCGGGCATCGACGCGATCGAGTTCCGCCTGAGACAGACCAGCGATCGCCGTCTGATCGAAACCCTGGAGGCCGTGCGCGAGGCGTCCGGCTGGCAGACACGCCCGTCGCCAGCCTCGACGGCCTCCGCCACAGGAACGGTGCCGGTCTCGGGCCAGGGCGTTTCGGTGATGTTCCGGGCGGAGACGTACTGGGCCTGCGTCTGCCAGGTGTCCGTAGTCCCGAGCACCGGCAAGGTCACGGTGACCAAGTGCACGATGGCCGTCGACCCGGGAATCGTCGTCAATCCCCTCCAGCTCAAACGCACGATCGAAGGCGGCATGCTGATGGGGCTGAGTCACGCCCTCTACGAAGAGATGACGTTCGACGAGAGTGCGGTCACGAGCCGCGACTGGCGCACCTATCCGATTCTGACGATGGCCGACGTTCCGGAGGTGAAGGTGGTGATTCTCGGCCACCCTGAGGTGGGCGCATACGGCGGGGGCTCGGAGGCAGCCAACGCACTCGCGTTGTCCGCGGTCGCCGCTGCGTTCTTCGATGCGACTGGCAAAACTGCCCGGAGGTTGCCGTTGAAGGCAGCCTATGTGCAATCGATCCTGACTGGCACCGTGACCGACTAGTCATGCTTGAACGTCTTGACGCGATCCCAAATACACCTCGCCCATGCCGCCTTCGCCGATCTTGGCGGTGACGGAGTAAACGCCGAGGCGGGTGGCGGTAGTCAGTGGCATGGTTCAATCAACGGGCACCCGCGCCTTCAGTCAGACCACCCGGGAGACCACTCGGGTCGGTAGTCGTCATCGGCATCGTCTTCTTCTTCTTCGTCCTCATCTTCGCCGCCGTCGTCTTCGGCATCGTTGAGGTCGTCCTCTTCGTCATCATCTTGCGCCAAAAGGACCCAACCGTGGTTCAGGCTGGAGATGGTCTTGGCCTCGCGCTCGAACCGCTGCTTCAGATCAGGGTCAGCGGCGACATGCTCGGGCAGGACCTTGATGGCGACGGTGCGGTCCAGGCGGGTGTCGCGGGCTTTGTAGACCTCCCCCATGCCGCCCGCGCCGATGGGCGAGAGGATCTCGTACGGGCCGAGCGTGGTGCCTGGTGTCAGTGGCATGGCTCAGTGTGGAACCAGCCGATTATAGGCCGATCTCCGAACTTCGGTCGTCAGACTGGCCCCCAGGATGCCCTAGATCTTCGGGTCAGCGCTGTCGGCCCTAGACGCCGCGAAGGTGACAAACGCGCCCCGCTAGCGTGAGGCCGTACGGCGCTCCCGAGCGTCCTGACAGCTCAGACAGAACG
>JAKZVK010000852.1:0-3830 GCA_047516085.1 Bryobacterales bacterium | reverse complement strand
TGTGGCGATGATCGCGGCCCGGATCTCAGGTTCGAGCTTCTGCGCGTCAGCCGTCAGCGTCAACAACTCGGCGTCCTGTCCCTCGGTTCGGGTTTCGAGGCCGAGAAGCGTGTTGAGCTTTTCGCGTATTTCGCTCTGCTTCAGTTGCAGTTTTTGCAGGATCGTCATTTCGGTTCCTCAGTGCCTCACGTCGGCTGGTTGTGGTGTTGGTAGCGTGTCCGGGAGCGTGAATTCGCCTGGCTGGATCTGGCGAGTGATTGTCAGGACCATCTCGTTGGTCGCCGAGCTGTAGGTCGCCTCGACACCGAGTAGCTTGCACACGGCCTCGACGGCCCGATGCGTGGCGAACCGGATGGCCTGTTCCTCGGTCTCACGGATGGCCTGTTCCTCGGTCTCACGGATGGCCTGTTCCTTGGTCTCACGCACGAACTGAGCGCGTGTCTCGGCGTTCATGACCGTGAGCTTGCCGCTCACGTCCTGTGCCCCAAGTTCGGCAAGCATCCGTACCGCGTCGGCGTCGGACACGTCGCGGTTGGCAAGCTTCGCCTCGATGAGCGCGTCGCGACACTTCTTGATCAACGCGTCCGGCACGCGCATAACTGACGTGCTTCGCCGGTGCGTCCCCTTGGGACGGCCCGGACGCCTTGGGAGCAGGCTGGTTACTGTGATCTGTTTCCCTGTGCGCTTCAGTCCCATACTAGCCATACTTAAAAGTGTAACTCAATTAGGGGTAAAATGTCGCGTTGTGACTCACAGACCACTGGCGTTTCAGCGTCGGTTTATCAGGGCGGCACTTGCGCCAGGGATTGACACCGCCGTCTTGAGCACACCGCGCGGCCAGGGGAAGAGCTGGCTGGCTGGCCTCTTGATCGCCTCGGCGCTCACGCCCCGGCGTCGGCTGTTCGTCCGTGGGACGGAGAACATCTTGACGGCGGCGAGTCTCGACCAGGCGCGGATCGTGTTTCGGTTCGCTCGCCAGATGCTAGGGGAGGAGCACTACCGCTACCAGGATTCAGCGCAACAGATCGGCATCCTGCACACCAAGAGCAGGACACGATTGATGGTCATGTCGAGCGACGCGAAGAAAGCGATGGGCATCGTCGGCGCGCGCCTGGTCGTGTGTGACGAACCAGGCTCATGGACGCTGCTCGGTGGTCAGGCGATGTTCGACGCCATCCAAACCGCGCAGGGCAAGAACCCGATGACCGTCTGCTACCTCGGAACGATTGCCCCGGACCCCGACGGGAATTGGTGGACGAACTTGGTCAAGGCTGGCAGCTCTGAAGGCACGCACGTCACGCTGTTGCAGGGCGAGCGGGCCACGTGGGACAAGTGGCGCACGATTGCGACGTGCAATCCCTTGGTCCGGATCAATCCGCTCCTGAAACGCACCCTGCTTAGGGAACGCGACGCGGCCAGGCGTGATCCCCGACTCAAAGCGCGATTCTGCTCCTACAGATTGAATCTCCCGACAGCCGACGAAACCACCGTCCTACTCACGGTGGACGAATGGGACGCCGTGATCGCCCGGCCAGTCCCAGAGGCCGGTGGAGATCGCCCGTACGTCGGGGTCGATATCGGCAGTGAACGAGCCTGGTCGTCGGCCGTGGCGCTCTACCGAAACGGCCTGGTCGTCGCCCGAGCCGTTGCGCCAGGTGTCCCCAGCCTTGAAGCTCAAGAGCAACGGGATCTTGTGCCAGCCGGAACGTATCGCGCCCTCGCCGCCGCCGGATCGCTCGCCGTGGATTCAGGTCGCCAGGTGGTCACTGTGGAACGGCTGATTGAGACCGTCCTGAGCTGGCGCCCCGCCATGATTACCTGTGACCGATTCAAGCTGGGCGCGGTCCTGGACGCCGTGAGAGGTCGATGTCGCGTCGAGCCGAGAGTGACCCGGTGGTCCAGTGCGTCGGAGGATATCCGCGCTCTTCGTCGAACCGCCCTGGACGGACCGCTCGCAGTGGAAACCAAAAGCCGTGGGTTGTTGACCGCCTCGCTCGCCGTCGCCGTGGTCAAGTCGGACGACCAAGGCAGCATCCGACTTGTGAAAGGCGGCACGCACAACCGCAGCCGAGACGACGCGGCCGTTGCGCTCACCCTTGCCGCTGGTCTGGCGAGTCGAGCCCCAGCTCCCGCTCGACCGTTGCGCTTCGTGATCGCACGGTGAATGAGAAAGCCAAAACGACTGCCGCGTCTGACCTACAGGCGCTGGATCAAGGTGCGGAGGTTCGTCTTCGAGCGAGACGGCTACCGCTGCGTGAGGTGCCATCGGCCGGGGCGTCTCGAATGTCACCATCGGACGCCGGTTGCCGCCGGCGGCAACGACTCGCCAGAAAATCTCGAAACACTCTGCCGCGCCTGCCACTTTTTGGCCCACGGCACCAAAAAACCCGATGCCGACCGGCGCGCATGGCTCGATCGGCTCAGGATCGCAGCCAGCGGCCAACAGTGAGCCGATCGCGCCCTTCCACGACCTAGAACATTCCAGTTGGTCAGTTGCCCTTAGAGGCTCTGGTACAGCTTAAAAAATGGACTCTTGCACAGGACATACCAGCCACGACGCACACCTTCCAAAATCACGATTACCCAGGGGTCCCCATGCACCCCCCCGGTCTGAATCAAGCGTCATGCCTTGCCGCCAGCGGCAACGAGATCTGTTCAGGCGCCCTCAACTTAGAATCAGGCCATACCGGCTCCGGCGGCGGCGGTGGATCTGGCGGCGGCGGTGGCGGCGGTGGATCTGGAACGTGATGTTGGTCTGTCATGATTCACTCTAAATTGTACCAAACAAACACCCCGGCGAATATTGCCCCAAGGATAAACGTTGCCGCCCCGAGGGGGTTTAGACACACGAGGACGCGGTCGGAGAAGCCACCGACCCGCTCTGTATAGAGCCTGCCTTTGTCAATCTGCTCCATCGTTTTCCGCAGAGCCAGCGTACTAACGTAATGTGACAAGAGCACGCATGCGAGACTAAATACCCACGCGAACCAAGCACCTCTCAACGCCCACAATACGCGCGCCGGATCGTCACCAACGAAACGTTCCACAAAAGCGAACGAGACACCCAATGCACCGCCAGAGAGCGAGGCGACTAGCCGATCATACTCAGCTTGTGACTTTTGCTCGAGTGCAATCAGCTCGTTCCGGTATTTCCAGTACTTGCTGGATTGGTCCTGAGAAACGGGTTCGTCGGACTCACTCATGGACTCCATCTCGTCACTCCTCCGAGAGCCGCTATTCCACGAGGCGCAGTTGCGACGGAACCCGCCGCCGTTCCGTCTCGATTGCCGCCCTGAGCGCCGGAAGCTCGACGCCGAGCGCTTTGGCGACGTGTCCCCATCTAACCGGCCGCCGCCTCGATGGCCGCGAGGTTGGACACTTCGAGCAGGCAAGCACGAGCCGATCGTCCACTTCCGCCCGCTGTCTTTTTGCCCATCGATGGCAGGCTATCCGGTCCGTAAAAACCTTTGGCGACATGATGAAAACGCGCCCCGATCGGAGCCAGCCGTGGAAGTGCTTTTCGTTGCTCATGTGAGGAATGTAACAATTGTTGCGCCTGTTCGCCCAGGAGCGCCCCCAGCGCACCGCCCTATGCTCAGGGCTACCGCCGCCGCCGATGGCCTCACAGGCCCGCCTAGCGGCTCACAAGGCTACCTTTCGCCAGTGCTGAAACGACTTAGGCCGACGCTGATCCCTGTAAGTGACAATCCAGCCCAGGCGAAAGGCTCGAAATGCTGAGGAAAAACGGCCAGTGGTCGCCGCGTGCGTCCAATAACGGCAGTTATGGTAACTACACCCGCGCCGGGGGTTTTTTCGTTTCAGCGTGGGTG
>JAKZVK010000851.1:0-2627 GCA_047516085.1 Bryobacterales bacterium | reverse complement strand
CGGGCAGCGAGAACTTCAGCTCGACCTCGGGTTCGCGATCCCCGTCCGAGGTGCCCAGGCGGCCTTGCAGCCGGTCCATCGCGGCCGCGGCGGCGGCCCGATCCCCCGGACCGGCGGCCTCCCGGAACAGCGCTTCCACCTTGGCGAGTTTCGCCCTGAGCTCTTCGCCATTGATCATCGCAAACCGCCAGACCGGACCTCCGACAATACCAGCGAACCCGAGCTTCGCTGTCCATGCTGGAACCGCGGCAAAGAGGACCGGAACCCCGTCCATGATACATTGCGGACCGGTTTCGAGACGCTTCCCGACAGGGTACACGGGTTCGACTACAGTGCGCCGTCGGGGACACGATGCGGGGTTGCGGCCGGTGCGGAGCCGAAGCAGATCGATCTCAATCTCGGGATGTGATCGTCCATCCGACGCCCAAACCGGGCGCAATTTGGCAACCTGACCCGTGGCTGTCCGGGGCGAGCCCGGCAAGCCGCTTTCCGAAGTCCGGAATAATTGCGGCGCCGGCTATGCGAACGGCGCCACGCCTTCGGCCGCGGCCGCCTCGTTCAACTGGCGGTCCAGGCTCGCCAGCGGGCAGCCTTCCCGGATCGCGAGAGCCAAATAGCTGGCGTCGTAGGCTGTCAGACGGTGACCGCGCGCCAGGGCCATGACGCGATGGTCGTCCAACTCGCCCGGACTTTGGATGGGAAGGCGGCGGATCCGGGCCATGGAAGCGTCGGCATGGCGTTCGTCGATTCGCCCCCGACGTTCGGCCGACAATAGCAGGTTGCGCAGCTCGTGCCAGAACAGGCTCGGAACCATCGCCGTCTCCTCGGCCAGCCGGTCGAGCGCCAGATCGGCCAGTGCCGCTTCCTCGTCCGGCAGCAGCCATGCGGCCGCGACCGAAGCGTCGGGCACGAAGGCCATCAGCGTGTGTGCCCCTCATGGCGCCAGGACAGGATCTCGGACGTCGTCACGGCCTGCTGCCTGGACCGTTCCCGGCGCAGGGTCGCGCACAGCGCGGCATGGTCCTGTCCGCCATTGATCCCCGTGACGCGGGCGATCGGCGTCTGACCGCGGCAAATGACGAGATCCTCGCCGGCTTCCACTTCGGCCAGCAGCGCGGACAGGTGCGTCTTCGCCTCGCCGATCTTCACGTGACGCGTCATGTCTTGCGTACTCCTTAGTCCGGCCTCGTTCCGAAGGGGCAGGCCTGTATCGAGCCTGACCCCGGCTTCGGCCGGCATGCTAGGGTCGATACCCGGCTTGGTCAAGCGCTTGGTCTGTTTGAACGGCGGGCAGTTCGTGCCGCTCGGTCTCCAGCCGGTGCCGCGCGGCTTTTTCAGGTTTGCAACGCCACCAGACCAATTCGCGCAAACGGCATCGCTGCCGACCACCCATCCGCGCTTCGCGTCATATGAGCGCGGCGCGATGCGCCCTGAATGTTGGATCGGCGGAGCCGCCGGCCGCGGCGCGCCGACGGATCGGAAGTGCCGCGGGTCCCGGATGCGGGCCTCGTCCGCCCCGGCCATGCGCGTGTCCTGTATCAGTCGGCTGTGGGGCTCGCGAGCCGCCGGCTCGCGCCCCTCCGACGATGCCCCCGGGGAGTTGCCCGTCACATCAATGAAATTGTCCAGTGCCGACGCGCGATCACGGCGGACACTGCGCTGCGCATGGAGCGGGCGCTGGGCATGACGGCAGAGTCGTGGCTGGACCTGCAGCGGCTATACGATCTCGACCACGCACGAGCGGTGCTCGACGTCTCGGATATCGAACCGCTGGTTGCAACCGGCTAGACCGAGGGCTAGCTGACCCGGTCCTCGCCCGTCAAAATTTGGAGCGGACCGATGAGGCTCGATGCTGGCGTCGGATTGCTACGAGAACGGACGACCGGTGTTCCGAAAACGCCGACGCTGGCGGTTTCAGACGACAAACGTGCCCCCGAATGCGCTGGAGTTGGATTCAATCCGCTTTCGGCTTGCTTACGGCACGCTCTATCGGATCCTGCTGTCGGCTCCAAAGGACCAGATTTTCTTTATCTAAATCAGTTCTGTAAGTGGATATCTTAGGAATGAGGATGAGCCCTTATACTCAGGCTCTCCTCTCGTAGGTTAAACAGTGGCCTCGAGACGAGACCTTCAACTAGGTTACAGCTTCAGCCGCAGATGTACAGCATCAAGCGGCACGCTGGCAAACATATCGGACCTTCTCCGCCGTGTCGATACAGACAAGGACTCCTCCGCGTAGGTCACCTTGGCAACGAGCATCCTCGGATACCAGTTGCCCCTGCGGTCCACATGGGCGGAAGACTGCCAAGTCGTCTACTCCCTCCACGGCTTCTTGTCGCCTGCACCCATCCCCCGAAGGGTCGAGCAGGCGAACGCAACCACAACTAATGAATCATTTCAAGCATCGAATTTCAAGCACCGAATTCGATCGACAGGTCAATCAGTTGGGGTTGTGGCGGACCGGCACCACGACCCGAACAGTTGGTGTTGTGGCGGACCGGCACCACGACCCGAAAATCCCAGCTTTCTCCGGCTACACGGAAGCGAGTTCGGATGGACCGGTCGAATCCGCCGCATTGCCCGGCATGCGGCGATATGCCGGCAGGCGCAAGCCGGGCGAGGACCGA
>JAKZVK010000850.1:0-2625 GCA_047516085.1 Bryobacterales bacterium | reverse complement strand
CCCATCTGGACCTACGGCCGCACCATGGCCAAGTTCCTGCATCTGGGCTACCCGCTCGCCGACGTCGTCAGGACCGCGACCCTCGGGCCGGCGGAACTGATCGACGAAGGCAAGGAACTCGGTTCGCTCTCCGCCGAAACCGTGGCCGATCTCACCGTCTTCCAAGTCGTGGAGCAGCAAACCGTGCTGACCGACAGCCTCGGCAACAGCGAGACCGGTGACCGCGACATCCAACCGGCCCACTGCATTCGCGCCGGCAAAGTCATAAGCGACATGAAGATCCCGCCGGCCGACGCCTAACCGCTCGTACCGGATACCGTTGACCGACATCGGGACACCTTGTCACCATCCGACCGCCGATTGGGACAAGTTGTCACTCCAGCCTCTATCGCGATTCGTCGCACAACTCGATTCCTTTGAATAGGTTCCGCACTTGGAAGGTTTGGCCGCCTGCGTGCCCTACCAGAGGTTGGCAGTCAAAGGAGCCAACCCGTGATCCAAGAAAACGTGTCAACCGAACCTCCGACATCCGCTCTCCCGCCACGCGCCGCTATCGCGCAAGAATCGGTCCAGGCTACGCACGATGAACGCCGGCGCAAGCCGCGCACGCCCCTCTACTGCACCGACAAGCTGACGATCACGTCCCCCGCAACCACGCTCTCCGTGCTGGCGCGCGATTTCAGCCGGGGCGGGATGGCGGTCGATGCTCCGCAAGCCCTCAAAGAGGGCTCGACCGTCTGGCTCGCGGGGCCGCTCGAGATCGACGGCTACCGGCTGGAGGTCTCCGGACAGGCCCGCGTGGCGCACTGCCGGCCCAACCCGGACGGTCTGTTCCGCGTCGGGCTGGCCTTCCAGAACGTCCACTATCGGGCGGTGGACTAGCGGGTGTCGCTCCAGCGGCCGCTGCGCGACGTGAGACGCTTCGCCAGCCTCCTTGCTGCCGAAACCTGCCACTCAACATCGGGCGCGTAAGCACCACGGATCGCCGGTGCTACAATTCCGCCATGACTAAACCCAATCCGCCTTCGCTCACGCGTCGAGCCTTCCTGGCGTCGTCCGCCGCGGGCGCCCTGCATGCCGCGCCTACCGGCGGGAAAATCCGCACCGCCATCTACGGCGTCGGCCATGCCCACGCCCGCGGCAAGGTCCGCACCGTCCGCGAGATGAGTGCGTTCGACCTCGTCGGCATCTGTGAGCCCGATAAGACGCAGCCCCGCGACGACGAAGTATTCCGCGGCGTTCGATGGCTCGATGAGAAACAAATCCTCGACGATCCGTCGATCGAGCTGATCGTCGTCGAGTCGCGCGTGCAAGAGGGTCTGGGCTACGCCATCCGCGCCGTGGCCGCCGGAAAGTGGGTGCATCTCGACAAACCGCCCGGCACGGACCTCGGCGCCCTCAAGCAGTTGTTCGCCGACGCCACGCGCCAGCGCAAGATCGTCCAGATGGGCTATCAGTGGCGCTACCATCCCGCCATGCAGGCCGCGATCGAGGCCTTCCGGCAAGGCTGGCTGGGTGAGATCTACATGGTGCGCGCCACCATCAACAAACCCATCAACCGCGCCACCCGTAAGGAGCTAGCAGCGTTCAAAGGCGGCATGATGTTCGAGTTAGGTTGCCACATGATCGACCGCGTCGTCGACGTGCTTGGCAAACCGAAGCGCGTCGACAGTTGGATGCGCCACGATGCTCCCATCAGTGACACACTCGAGGACAATACGCTCGCCGTATTCCAATTCGACCGCGCGATGGCGGAAGTCTACGTCGCGGCGCAGCAACCGAGCGGCGGCAACTACCGCACCTTCGAGATCCTGGGCACGAAGGGCACCGCCACCGTCCGTCCGTTCTCGCCCTACCGGTTGATGGTTGACCTCAAAGAAGCCGCCGGCCCGTACAAGGCCGGTCACCAGAAGATCGAGTACCCGCGCTCGGTGGGTCCACCGTTCTTCGGCGACTTCCAAGAGCTAGCGGCGGTCATCCGTGGCCTTGCCAAGCCGACCTACTCCGTCGAGCACGACCTCATCACTCACGAAGCACTGCTGAAGGCCTGCAAGCTGATCTAGCCGCCTCGGCGAAATCGAAGACGGCGCTAGCGAAATGTAGGGGCACGGCATGCCGTGCCCGCCTGCTCGACCTGCCGTAACACGTAGGGGGGGCGAAGGATGGCGACCGGAGAATCTTGCTCGCACCCAGGGCTGCTACGGTCTAGATCGTACGGCGGCTTTACTCCCGTAACAGAAAGCCCTCGGGATCAAGCACCACCCGCGCCGGCTGCCCCTTCAGCGCAGTGCGAACCTCGGTAAGCTCACCGTCGGTTGGAATCATCTTCACAATCGAATCGCCGCCTGCCGTCTCAATCTTCACCGGCACCACAACGCGAAACGTGGTGGGAACGCTCTCCTGGTGCAACCGCAAAACGAGCCGGGCTTTCGAGCCCTTGCCCTCCATCGAATGTTCAAGGCGCAACTTCGGAATGCCCGTACCGTAAACCCACTGCTCGAAGAACTCGCGCAACTCGGCGTCGGGATACGACGCCGGCAGGAAGCGCGCGGCCTCGGCTCGAAACTCTTCGGTACTCAATCTCTGCTGCCGATACTTCGTGCAAAGCTCGCGAAGAAGCTGGAA
>JAKZVK010000849.1:0-3440 GCA_047516085.1 Bryobacterales bacterium | reverse complement strand
CTGGCCGCGCTGGAGACCCCCGGCATGAAGGCGTCGGCTCTGCGAGCGGCGGCCGACCGGGGACGGCTCCGCGCCATACGAGGATCGGACGGCCAGTGGCGCAGCTCCCGCAGATGGGTCGAGGAGTACCTGGCGAGCCGCTATCGCCGCGGCGAAATGACACCGGGGACCGACTGAACGTCCGAAGCGGATGTGCGGCGCTACGGCTCGCGCCGCCACACCTCGACCACGCAGTACGCGCCGGGCTCGCAGTTGCCGGTTGCGAAGTGGCGCGCCATGGGTACGGCGGTATCCAGGTCGTCGACCAGGCAGTACCGATTCACCGGGTACTCCGCACTCATGTAGTTGCAAGACAGCGGCGAGCAGAAGAAGCTCGGCACCATAGGCCAGCCTCCGGAGTCGCGCCCACCGGGGTCCCGGACCACGGCGTCGTACCCCAGGCACGAGAACCCATCCGGTATCGGAACCGCCGGGAGCTTCGGCGGCAGCGGGTGCACGGTCTCCTCGCCGGACTCGTGGAAGAGCGTCGGCAGAAGACGGTACGCGTAGAGCCGGTACTGCTCCCGCTCCGCGGACGGCACGACCGACCACGCCGCCTCCGGCGTGTCGAACAGCCACGTCTCCGTGTTGTGGAGCCACTTGTCCACCCAGCCGGGCGGAGACTTGGCGAAGCATTCGCTGACGCTGCAGATCTCCTCGACGCCCGCGTACTCCGCCGCGTACATGTTTCCCTCTGCTTCGGTGAACTGCTTGGGGAGGTAACCGATGAGAACCAGGCTTCGACTCATGGCGGTTCGCGCCTTCCATGGTACGTCTCGAGGACGCCTATGGCCAAGCCGGAGCTTCGGCAGCGAAGCACCCCGCTCACCAAATGCTGACGCCGCGGCGGCGTCCGTCGTTCCCTACGCCGCTCCCGTGGCTATACTCGGGCCACAAGACATGAACCACAGCGAGATCGTCAGCTTCCCATGGGGGGTGGCGGACCTGATCCGCGACAGCTTCAAGCGCGGCAAGTACCAGGACGTCATTCTGCCCTTGACGGTGCTGCGCCGCCTCGACTGCGTGCTCGCCCCGACGAAGGAGGACGTGCTCCGCGGCCGGTTGAGGAGATCCAAGCCGACATCCGCAAAATTGAAGCGGACATCCTCTGCGTGCTGCGCGACGTGGCCGGCTCGTCCCTGAGCGCTGAACATGTTGCTCCATAGATTGAAGGTCTCGGGCCTCCTGTCCTTCGGCCCCAAGGGAGTCGACCTGCCGATGGAGCCCTTGAACGTCCTCATCGGCCCGAACGGCTCGGGTAAGTCGAACTTCCTGGAGGCCATCGCCTTGCTGCAGGCCGCACCGCGTGACATCTCGGAGCCGATCTCGCGTATGGGCGGCGTCCGCGAGTGGCTCTGGAAGGGGCCGGAGGCGCTCGAATCCTTCACCCTGGAGGCCTTTATCGGCTATCCACCCGGCGGGCTCATTCGCCACTCGATGACGCTCGCCGACCGAAACGGTCGTCCGGACGTGATCGATGAACGACTTGAGCCATCGGAGGCACACGCCAACGAACGTGCCGCGCTCTCCTACTACCGCCCCCCGCAGGATGAAGAGGCCGCGATGGAATTCTCGAAAGCCAACGCGGAAGCAGCCCGATTGGACACCGAGAAAGAGAGAAAGGTGGGTGAATGGTCGACACCGCGCATGATTGCGCGTTATCGCCCGGGCGCTATCGATTTCGCAAGCGAGGCTCAGCCCGATCAGTCGTTACTGTCATGGGCCGCAACGACAGATTATCCAGCTCTTTGGCATCTGAAGGAGCAATATCGCCGTATTCGCCTTTATCGGAACTGGTCTTTCGGTCCCTCCGCGGAGTTTCGTCGGAGTCAGAGCGCCCACGACCGTGCCGATTTTCTGGACGACCAGGGCACTAACCTGGCACTTGTACTGTCGCATTTCCAAGGCCAGAACAAACGACAACTCGTCACGGCGTTGCAGAAGCTCTATCACGGCATCGTTGACATCACCTGCCCAGTGACGGGCGGTACCGTAGGGCTATACCTGGAAGAGACCGACAACCGCACGATTCCGGCCACGCGCCTGTCCGACGGGACACTCCGCTACCTGTGCTTGCTCGCCGTTCTACTGCATCCCGAGCCTCCGCCTTTGGTCGTCATCGAGGAGCCGGAACTCGGCCTTCACCCGGATCTGCTACCCAAGCTGACCGATCTGCTTCGCGCGGCCTCAGAGCGCACGCAGCTGATCGTGACAACTCATTCCGATGTGTTTGTCGATGCGCTAACCGAGGTGCCGGCAAGCATCGTGGTGTGCGAAAAGCACGACGGACAGACTCAGATGCGACGGCTCGACAAAGATGACCTCGCAAATTGGTTGGAAAACTATCGCCTCGGCGAGCTTTGGACGTCAGGAGAGCTTGGCGGAAACCGATGGTAACCGCCAAGCTGTACATTGAGGGCGGCGGTGACAGTCGGGAACAGAGCATCCGATTCAGAGAAGCATGGAATGGTTTCTTCACATCGGCCGGTGTCGGAGCCAGGACCCAGATAGTGCGAGGGGGCGGACGCAAACAGGCGTTCGATCGCTTTGTCACTGCCATCAAGCGAAGCGCTCCAAGCGTCGTTCCTTTGCTCCTCGTGGACAGCGAAGAAGCGGTTGCGAGCCACTCGGTCTGGCAACATCTGCGATCACGAGATCATTGGAACAGACCTGTTGGCGCCCGAGACGAGCAGGCGTTTCTGATGGTCCAGGCTATGGAAACCTGGTTTCTGGCCGATGTCGTCGCGTTGAGAAGGTATTTCGGAGCGCAGTTCAGGCAGAGCGCACTCAAGCAATGGCCTCGGTTGGAAGACGTCCCCAAAGCGACTGTGATCGAGGCGCTTCGAAGAGCGACCGCGGCATGCGCGAAGCCTTATGCCAAAGGCCGGATCTCGTTCGAGTTGCTCGCGACAGTTGATCCGGCCCGAGTCGAAGCCGCCTGCCCTCAAGCCAAGGCGCTCTTGGATCTTCTCCGGGCGCTGTAACCGAACATCATCCGCATGCTGGCCGATGTGGCGGGCGCGCCGTTGGGGCCGAAATAATGTCGGCACACATCGACTACGTGCCGACATTTTCCGAGGTGGAGGAGTCGAATGTCGGCAGTTGCATGTAAGTGCCGACATACAGTATCATGATCTCGGAATGGCCGAACCCTTGGATACGACGTGGCTGCAAGAGGCCGGCTTGGGCGTATTCTTCCATCCGCGGGACATCGCGCCGCTCGGTGTCTCGCACCGCCGGCTGCAGAGTTTGGTCACCGAGGGCGTGGTCGAGAATCTGGGGAACGGGCTCTATCGGCTCGCTGAGGTGGAGCCAACGGAGGCCGAAACGCAAGCAATGGTGGCCGCGGCCGTCCCGAACGCCATCATCTGCCTGCTGACTGCGCTTCACTTCCACAACAT
>JAKZVK010000848.1:0-15523 GCA_047516085.1 Bryobacterales bacterium | reverse complement strand
CTGCTGGTCATGCCCGACTTCCAGCTCAGCATCGAAGGCCACACCGACAGCACCGGCGGCACGGCGATCAACCAGCGCCTCTCGGAACGGCGCGCGAACGCCGTCGGAGTTTACCTTCAGGAAGCCGGCATTGCAACCGGGGAGATGGTCACCATGGGCCTCGGCGAGTCACAGCCGATCGCCGACAATCGCACCGCCGCGGGACGCAGCAAGAACCGTCGCGTGGAGATCGTTATCGCCGAAACCGGCGGTGCATAGCTCTGACAACAGTACTGCGGACCTTCCAATCGGCGATCCGGTCTGTGATCTGAGTGAACGGGTCTGCCACTCCGGCAGTGTTTGAAAGTGCCACAGCAAACAGGTAAACCTCATCACTCCGCTAACGAGTTCTCGGCTCACCCCTCCGGTCTCGAGAGCCTACTCAAGAGCCGCAGAGCTTCTGCCCGAATCTTCGTCTCCGCCTGTTGTTCGAGGCAGCTTGAGCGCGCGGCCCAAGTTTCATAACCACCCCACTCGTGCTGTTGGGCACTGGGCAGGTATCCGAAGTAGCCGTTGGCCAACTCGATAGTGAAAGTTGGCTTCAGGGCGCTCTGCTGCTTGATGGCCAAGCCGGTTTCGGCGAAAACCTCGCAGGGAATCGCGGCCACCCCCAAACCGCCGACGCGGAAAGCCTGCATTGGCACGCTGAGGGTCGATGGGTAGTCCGCCAGAGCCAGCGTCTCGCGGGCATAGACCTGAGGCCGGGTGAGCCGCGTCGCTCCCTTAGCTCGGGACCAAACGTCATGGGCCCAGGTGAGACGCTGCTCGTCCGGCCGGCGCACCCCCAGCTCGAGCCGACTGTGAGCCGTCGTCAGAGAAACCCAGCTTCGGTACTTCGCCTCTTTCGAAATGCGGACCGCCGCGTCGGCCAAGTCGTGGGCAACCCCTCGCATGCGCCGGTAGGGAGGTGACCGCTCCGGCTTCTTCCGAAAGTCGATGGCATTGACGTCGCCACTCGTACCGTTCGACATCATCGCGACAAACGGCTTGTCGGGATGCTCCGAAGCGAGTAACTCGCCGACACGATCGGAGAACATTCCGAAGTAGTCGGCGCTGATATCTCCTCGTCGCGAACCGCCCACGTAGTGCAGGCCGTAGTTGGCCAGCAGCGCCAAAGCCCGCCCGTCATCGTGCCGGAGCGACACTACGGAGAGCTCAGGATCGACGGGCCCCGCGGGCCGAACAAGATCCGAACTGGCTCGAGGCGGGTTCATCCGGATACGGTCGCCTTGCTCCCCGAAAGGGTTCGGTGGAATGGACTCGGCTTTCATGAACCAGCGCCGATTGAACAGGAACTCGGGCCGCTGCACCGCTCCCCAGGCAATGTGGGCGGGGGCCAGATTGTTGACAGCCCGTGTGACGCTATCGGCCATGCGGCGAGGAAGAAACTCTCGGTACCACCGCTCCAGCTTTCCGTCCGTCACGCCCAGCCGTGGAGTGCTGTGGGTGTGGGTCGCGGCCATCAGCATGCGCTCGGGAGGCATACCCGTAGCTTCCGATGCGAGTTTCTTTGCCTCGTCCATCACGTCCTGCCAGATCATCGTGCTATCGCAAATGACGATCGCCATCTGTGTCGAGCCGTCGTCTAGTGCGAGGCAACGCGCGTGCAGCTCATCGTGCACGTGCCGGGCAGGGCCGTTCTGTGAGATCGGTCCGTCGAGCGAGATGCCGAGAGGGGGAGTGATATTACTGGTGGCCGCGCCGGCGCGCAGGCGCCCCGGGGAAGACGTGGCGGAGCGGCCCTTCGCGGTGCCGCTCAAGGCTGCCCCGATCGAGGGAGGGATCGCTGAGAGTAAATCCCGTCGTGTCATACCAGACAGAGTCGCCAAGTGCGCTGGATGGCGTGCGCCGCTCGTTTCTTCTCAACGAAGAAATCGATTGCGGTGTGCAACCAGTTGCCGGGTGGCACTCTCGACCAATTCTTCACCGCTGCCTGCCGCCACCCTTGTACTAATCACTTCGTAGGCGCCCTGCGGATAGGCACGGCGATCCGGCACATAGCCGATCGAGCCGTTGGCCAGCTCCGCAACGATTGTCAATGGGAAGGGTGAGGCGATCTTGATGGCCTTCCCCAACTCGACAAAGATCTCTCCCGGCAATCCCACCCACGCGATTTGATCTCCCAATGTGATGAGCTGAACCTCGGCCTCGATGGGCTTGCCGTTGCGCTTCTCGATGTCAAGAACCTTGAACGCATGTACTTGCTCGTAGAAGGGTGCCGCCTCCGGAGTTCCATAACGCGCCACGACACCCCGTGCCCACGCCGGTTCCTGAGCCTTGACGGGCGCGGTCTCAAGAGCCACGATCTCCCTCGTACCCTGAATGGCGCCCGGCTCGATTTTCTCCAGCTTTCGGAAGGCACGCAACACTTCCCCTGCCAGGATCGTGCCGATACGGGCCGCCTCATTGTGACCTTTCTGGCGGTCCGAGCTCTTCACATCGATGTGGTTGAGGTTTCCGGCGGTCCCGATCGTAAACACCGTCAGCATGTCGGGGCCCATCGCCTCGCGGAGCTGCTTCGCGAGGGTGTAGGGGTAGTCGGCGGAAAACTCCATGCCGCCGACCGTATCGAGGTGATTGGCAAAGTTCACATACGTCGCCAGAGGTTCGCGATCGGGCGTTGAGAAATAGACGACGGGAACGTCCGGATCGATCTTGCCAATCGGATGGACGATGTCCGAGTTGAGCTTGCCGGGATTCCAACCGACTCGGCCGTCTTTCATCCGAAACCGGCGAATGAAGCTGATGGAGTCCTCGTGGCCCACGGACGTGGAGAGGTGCGCGGGCTGAAGGTCCGCAACGGCCTTCGCGACGCTCTCGGCGATCCAACCCGGCAAGGCCTCGTGGTAGTCGGTGGCGATCTTTTTCGTGGCGGCATCCACACCCTTGAGCCGCGCGCCCATCTCAGGACCCGTGTGCGAATGAGTCGCGCTGATCATGACGAAATCGCCCGCAATGCCCGTGCGTGACTCGATGCGGCGGCGCGCCTCCGCAACGAAACGCTCAGGGATCGACACCAGGTCGAGCGCGACCAGCGCTGCCCGAGTCCCTTCGTGCTCGAGCACGATGGCTTTCGACCAGAGGTCATCATGGACGCCTTGGTTCAACCTTACGCTGTAGTAGCCCGCCATGGGCATTCCAGCCCCAGGGGTGACCTTCACGGCAGCTCGGCCGACTCGAAGCTCCGTTGCCCGGAGGCTACTTGTGCCCGGCAGCCACGACAGAACTGCGAGTAGGGTGAGTATCTTAGTCATGGCTTCTCCGAAGTGCAACACCCAAGGTGCGACGGTCATCGCGTCAAACTGAAACCTTGGTTGGGCTCAGTCTTGTCGTTCAGCTCGACAAGCATTCGCACCGCCGCCTCGACCATCTTTTCACCGCAGCCAGGCGCACAGCGGGCGCTCATGACCTCGTAACTGCCCTCCGGGTAGGCCTTGCGATCGGGTACGTAACTGACCCAACCGTTGGCCAACTCGGCCACGATGGTATAGCGAAATGGCGAGGCGCTCTTGATGAGCAGGCCTAGCTCGACGAACATCTCTCCTGGAAGCGAGACCCAAGCGAGGCGGTCGCCCAGCGTGATGACTTGTACTTCTTTTTCGATCGGCTTGCCGTTGCGGGCCGCCACATCCAGGACCTTGAACGCGTCTGCCAGCGGGCGGGTTCTTGGGCCGCCGGGCTTGCCAAACTCAGCCACGACCGCTCGCGCCTTTCGGACGTCTTCTTCCGTTACGTCGGGAAGCGGCAGCTTTACGATCTCGTGCGTGATCTGGAGCGGGCCGGGGTCGATTGCCTCCAGCCGGTCGTAGGTCTTGAGAACTTCGGCCGCCAGAATCGTGCCGATGCGGTTCGCTCCCCGAGGACCGCTGCGGCTTTCCTTGCTGGCGACATTGAGGTGGTTGACGTTCCCGCAGGGGCCGGCGGTGAACAGCGTGAGCATGTCCGGACCCTTGACCTCAGCCAAGAGCTTGGCCATGACGCCCGGGAAATCTGAAGAGAACCTGCGGCCTCCGGTTACGGCCACGTGGAGCGCATGATTGACGTAGGTGGCCAGCGGTTCCGGTTCTTTCTCAGCCGGGCTTCTGAAGTGGACGACGGCAACGTCAGGGTCGATTGGGCCGACGGCACGCACGATGTCTGGGTTCCCGCGGCCCGGGTTCGTGCGAACCGAACCGTCCTTCATCAGGTAGCGCCGATTGAAACTGACTGCCGATTCAGAGCCCATGCCTGCCATGACGACGGCGGGCTCAAGGTGCTCCGCCGCCTTGCGGACGCTTTCAGCGATCTGGCCGGGCAGGACCCGCCGAAACTGCCGGGAGACCTCCAACTCTCCGCCAAAGTATTTGTCGAAGCTCGCGCGGCCCGGCATGAAAGGCCCCGAATGGGTGTGCGTGGCACTGATCATGACGTGGCTGCCGGGGATGCCGGTCTTCTGCTCGATCAACTGGCGAGCTTCGCTCACGACTTCGTCGCTGATGGCAATCAGGTCGCATGCCACCAGCGCGGCACGGACTCCGTCTTTCTCAAGGACCAGCGCCTTGGCATGAAGGTCGTCAAGCACACCTTCCGACAGCCGGAGCGAGTACGAGCCCGCCATCGGCATCCCTACCGGCGGTGTGATGACGACCGACGCCCTTCCGATTCGCAGATCCGCCGCTCCGAGCGGAAGTAGGGAAACCAGGATGAGCAACAATCCACAGGGGCCTGGCACTGCGCCGCGTCGCCTGCGATCAGAACTAGCTTGCTTGCGCATTTCCATCGTTCGACTTACCCGCTGTGGGTCTCAAGTCCCCAGGCCTTTGAGATAAGCGATCAGGTCGGCCATGCCCTGCACGCCGATCGTTTTCTCCAGATCCTCGGGCATGGGTGAAACGCTGAGCGAATACATGCTCTTGACGTTGCCCCGCAGGATGGTGTCTTCCTCGCCCTTCGCCCGACGGATCGTAACCGTCGTCGGGGTCTCCTTGGCGATGATCCCCGAGAGGGATCGCCCGTCGACCGTGTCGACCAGATACTCCTCAAAGCCGGTTTCGACCGATTGATTCGGCATCAGGATGTCGGCAAGGAAGACCTCCTTGTAACGTGTCGTGAGGGAGAGCAGATCGGGGCCCACCTCGTGGCCCAGGTCGCCGACCTTGTGGCACTCCGCGCACGACTCTCCGAAAATCTCCAGGCCCCGGCCCGTGTCACCGGCTAGGCGAAGCGCGGGGAGATAGCGTTCGTAGACCGCCTGCCGATCTTCGCCCTGTGCTTGTTCGAGCAGTGCTATGGCGCGTTCCTTGATCTCGGCCACGGGGTAGCGGCGCAACTGGCGGGTCCGCGCCGGTCCCAGGGCCCACGGCTGGATCTTACCGGCTTCCACTGCATCGAGCAGCGTGTGGAGCCGCGCGCGGTCGCCAAAGAACCACCCCAGCGCGACTTCGCGGACCGGCGCGGAGAAAGTGCGCCAGCGTTCGGTAAAGAGGCCGGCGGTGTCGCCACCGGGCAGGTAGGTCAGCGCACGCGCGGCGGACCGCCGCACTTCCGCGGGCTGCTGTGGTGTGATCAGCGAGGCGAGCGGTTCGCCCGTGGCTCCCGAAGGGTCGAGCCCGAGAACACCGGCGGCATACTCGCGCTCGGCCAAGTCCGCTTGATCGTCTTGTGCAACCTGCATCTTCCGCTTGATGAGCCGCCGTAACGCAGCCGACTCGGCAAGCTCGACCCGCGAGGCCAACTCGAGTGCCGCGGTCCCGATCTCGGGGCCGCTGTCTGACAACAGACTCACCAGAACTGATTGGCCCCGTGGCAGACGGACTCTGCCGCCCGATCCTTGGCTCAACCCCTTGCCGAGGCCTTCGAGACCGGCGGTTCGCCACCATGCCAAGGAAGTCCCACTCCCGCTTCGAACCATCGTCAGCACATCGGTGATCTCGTCGTCGTGATGCCGTGCGCCAACGATCGCGGCCGCCCGCTGCAGAAAGTCCCTCTTGCCTTCCGAACGAGAGTCGCCGAAGCCCTGACTCCGTAGCATGGTCCGGAACCACCGCACGGCGTTGTCCGCTGCCGACGTCAGCACAGCAATGCGAAACCATGGGTCCTCGAGATGGCCGAGTGCGATCTGCTGCAACGTACGAAATGTCTGTGCGGCCGGCAGATCGTTTTGCCGGAGAGCCAGCGTCAGGGCCAACTGAAACTGCACGGCTGGGTCGAGATCATCGACCAGCCGGTTCAGCTTTTGTTGAAGGGCGGTGTCGGGCAAGCGATTCTCCGCCAGCCGAATC
Organism: Bryobacterales bacterium; assembly: GCA_047516085.1. Taxonomy (GTDB): domain Bacteria; phylum Acidobacteriota; class Terriglobia; order Bryobacterales; family UBA6623; genus JAKZVK01. The sequence continues at coordinate 9,224 of JAKZVK010000848.1, read as the reverse complement.
GCTTGACGCCGTACGGCAGGGTGCGGGTCCGAAAGCGCTTCGATCACGAGGTCGTTGTCAAGCGCTTTCAACCCGTCCAACGACCACAGTGCGTGAATGCGCGCCTTCGGTGCGCTCTCTTGCCGAGCGAGTGTCAACAAGGGCTCGATAGCGCTCGGGTCCTGCCGGTCCATCAGCAGCCGTTGCGACTCCATCCGCCACCATTGATTCTGATGCCGTAGGTTTTCAACCAGCTCAGCGGTAGAAGCTTCAGCAAGATTCGGCTGCGGCCACAGTTTGGACGACTCGTGGACCACGCGGTAGATCCGTCCGAGCTGATGCGGTGATTTAAACTCGATTTCCTTGGACAACTCCGGCGGCACGAACTCAGGATGCTCAACCGAGACTCGGTAGTAGTCCACGATGTAGAGGGCGCCGTCTGGGCCGGTCGTGGTAAACACCGGCCGGAACCAACTGTCCTTGGACGCGAGGAATTCGCGGCCGTCATAGGCTGGAGTGGCAGCAAACGTTGCACCGCTGGGTTTGACGACACTCCTGCGAACCAGGTTGTGCACCGGTTCGCAGTTGAAGGTGTTGTTGTCGAAGTCTTCCGGCAGGGCGGCGCCCGTATACACCGACAAGCCACAGGACGACGTGAAGTGGCCGATCTGGGAATCGTGAATGTACAGAGGGTTCTCGGTAACAGGGTACACCGGCGCAGAGTGATCGAGTCCCGACGGCGAGTAGTAAGCCTTTTCGACCGCGAGATATGGGTTTCGCTTCAGGTAGCGGCTTTCGATCACTAAGTGACGGACATAGTCGTTGTTCCAGGTCGTAAAGCGATTGCCCCAGTGGTCGAAGGAATTGCCGAACTGTGAGCCACCGCCGAGCGCCTCGACACGACCTTCGTCAGGCCGGAAGCGGACGTCTTCGGCACGGATGTCGAGCGGCGGAGCATCGGGGTGATCAGGGAACCGCAGGGCGTCGCCCGGATGACCGAACTCATCCACGTACTTCCGCGGCCGGATCACCCGCGGGTAGTTGGCGTAGAACCAGTTGTCGACCCCATATCGCAAGCCGTTGACGCGCAGTTGCGGATTTGTGGCCGCAAACCCGGTGAGCACGACCCGGCGTACGTCGGCCCGGCCGTCTCCGTCCGTGTCTTCCAAGTAAAGGATGTCGGGCGCCGAGGTAACCAACACGCCGTCGCGCCAGCGCATGACACCGTTGGGGAAATTGAGTTCGTCGGCGAAAATCGTGCTCTTCTCGTAGTACCCGTCGCCGTCGAGATCTTCGAGCCGCTTGATTTGTCCCAGCGGGCGAAGGTCGAGGGGATAGTCGAGCATCTCGACGACGTACATCCGCCCCTGCTCGTCGAACGTGATGGCCACGGGATCAACGACGTCGGGCTCGGCCGCCACCAGCTCGATGCGCAAGCCAGGAGGCAGTTCGAACAACTCTAGTGCTCGCTGGGGCGGGTAGGGTGGCCCGGTCCGGCTACAGGCAAAGGCCGCGAGGCAGCCAATCGCACAGAGAGCAATCCTCAAACCTTTGGTTTCTTGCACGATTCCTTACCCTTGGCACCGGCGAAGCTCCACGTTGCGGAAAAAGATTGTAGCGCTTTCGGACGGGGAAAGACTCTCTCCTACACGGACGTCAAGCCAGCTTTTCCAACTGTCGCAGTGCCGAACCGACCATCTTGGGAGCGGCGTGCGTCTCCAAAAAGCTCGATTTGGCGGGCCAGGTTTCATACCCGCCGTGCTCATGGCCTTCGACAGTGGGGATGTAGCCCCGATAGTCGTTCGCCAGCTCGATGAGGAACTGCGTTTTGAACGGGCTCTTCTTCTTGACTTCCAGGCCCAACTCGACAAACGCCTCGCCGGGAAAGGTCGCGATTCCCAGATCACCAATCCGCATCGTTTGGACGAAGGTCTTGACCGTTGGCGCGAAGGTCTCACTCATGATGAGAGTTTCGCGAGCGTAGATCTGGGCGCGGTCGCTGTAGTTGCCTTCTTTCGGCGCGCCCGCCAGGGTCTTGCGCGCTTGTGCCACGTCCGCCGCAGTGGGCAAGCGGACACCCAGCCCTATCTCTTCCAGAGAGGCCCCCAGCTCGACCGAGTCGTGATAGTCGATCGAGCGCCAAGTCCGGTAGCTCTCAGCCGCCAGAATATCGGCGTAGCGTTTCATCTGTGCATAGGGTGGGTGCCTGACCGAGGGCTTCAGAAAATCGATGCCGTTGATGTTGCCCGAGCAGGCGTTGGTCAGAATGGGAACAAAAGGCGGGAATTGACGCGACGGCCTCACGCCGGCGATCCGTGCCATTGCCGTCGCCCATTCGCCGAAGTAGTCCGCTGTGATGTGGGTGGAGGCCCCCGGGCCCACGTAATGCAAGGCGTAGCTGCCCAGGACGCAAATCGGCTGCCCGTCGAGTGATTCGACCGCCAGAATGCCCACCTCCGGGTCGGTCGGACCCGCGGCTCGGACCAGATCGGAGCTTGCCCGGGGCGGATTCATCCTGACCGTGTCGGTCGTGCGTCCGAAGGGGTCGGGCGGGATCGTCCCTGGCTTCATGAAGAACCGGCGATTGAAGACCAGCCGATCTTCTCTCCCGAGCCCCCATCCGATTCGGGCCGGCTGTAGTCGATTGGCCGCCAGACGCACGGCATCGGCGATCCGAACGCTCAGCCAGTCCTGGTAGGCGGGGTCGGCCTCGCTTTGGAAAAGATGATCCGCCGGCGGAGCACTGTGAGTGTGCGTCGCCGACACGAGCACGTGACTTGCCGGGATCTGGGTTTGCTCACTGATCAGCTCTTTGGCGCGGTCGATGATCTTTCGTGGGACAACGCAAGAGTCGACAACGGCTAAGGCCAGCCGGGTGCTGCCGTTGTCCAGCACCAAGCTGCGCACGTGCAGTTCATCGTGCACTTCGTCGGCGATGCGGTTGCGCATCGACCCGGCCAGCGAGCAGCCCAGCGAGGGAGTGATGTTGTAAGTGGACGCTCCGGCGCGCAGTTTCCCAACCAGCGCGCGGACGATCCGCGGAAAACCAAGCCCTGCCGTGGAAGCGGTGAGAGCTCCCACCAGCAGTTGCCGTCGATTCATGGGAAACGGGGAGGATGGCTTTTCAGCACAAGTCGTCGTCCGTTCCTTACGGTTTTGGAACTCGCTCATCAACGATTGCTCCGGAGAAAGACTGGAGGCGATGCGATATCCGTCTCCCTACTTCAGTTCAGGCGGCACGTTACCGTAGGACCACGGCTTCGAACCAATCCCGTCACCGTCCTGGCTAACGGGTGAAGCCTTCGGCGGATGGGGGACCGCGCCGGGCTTGAACGAACGCGCCAGCCTGACGGCTGTTTCCACCATCTGCCGGCCCGCGGACGGGACGAGATTACTGTAACTCGTCAGACGTGTATCGTAGCCCCCGCCGTGAGGCCCCAGCGCCTCCTCGGTGGGTATGTAGCCCGCCGTGCCATTGGCGAGCTCGACAGGAACGGTAAAGGGGAAACCGCTTCGCTTGCGCAGCCGCAACCCGAAGTCGACGAACATCTCGCCCGGAGTGGAGAGAAAGACCGCAGGACCGACCTGGATCGCCTGGATCTCGACATCCAGATCAGGCGCTTTTTGAACCAGGGCATCCAGCAAGACGATCTCTTTTGCGAAAGTCCACTCTGTGGGCCCCACCGCCTCGGAATCCTTTTTGGCAGTCTGCAGGCTATCCCGGACGCGCTGCGGGTCCGGCTTCCGCCGAGCAAGGCCGATGGTTTCTGAGCGAGCTACGACAGGGCCCAACGAGCCGCCGTGGGACGCGAGCAGTACCTTGACGGCTTCCGCGCCGACGCGGCCTCCGACCAGAATCGCTTCCTCTTCTCCGGATTTCCTCTTGTAGGGACTGAGATTGTCGACCTGCGTCACATCTCCGCAGAAGCCTTGCAGAAAGACTACGGTGACATCGGGCCCCATGACGCCTCGAATGGTCTTCTCGAGGTAGTAGATCCAGTTGGCCGAGATGCCGCCGGGATTGGTGGTCGCGTGGCAGGAATAGTTGACAACACATCCTCGTAGTCTGCGGTCTTCGCCCCAAGCACCCAGGACGGTCACGACCGGATCGGTAGGGCCCGCCGGCTCCACGATATCCGGATTCCCCTGCCCGGGATGCGAGTAGGAGAGGCCGTTGCGCATCCGAAAGCGGCGGTTAAAAGCGACCTGGTCCTCGCTCCCGGCGCCGATGCTGCAGCTCATGGGAGCGCGTTGGTCGAAAGCCCGGCACACAGCAGTAACAATCTTCTGTTCGACCGTACGGGAATAGTAAGCATCGTCCAACGTCGAGTGTTCGTAAGCCAGGCGTTGGACGAACTCGGAGGCGTGATCGTAGTCGCCTTTCTTGATCATGCCGATCGGGCCTGAAGAGTGAGAATGCGAAGCCCCGATCATGACGGCCGGACCGGGAACACCGCAGCGGCCTTCGATGTCCGCGCGAGCCCGTTCGACGATGTACCGAGGCACCAGCAGCGCATCGAGGCCCACTAATGCGACTGCGTTTGAGCCGTCGTCGAAGACGGCGACTCGGATTTTACACGGGTCATGGATCGTCGTGTGGTACGACTTGCCGTATCCACCCGGCTGCTCACTGCCAACCTCAGGGGTGATGTCTTCCTCGGCGAATCCGACTTTGAGAAGTGGGCTGTTGGCGTTGGGTGGTGAAGGTAGGGCGAAGGCTGTTCTCGCGAGCGGAACACAGAGGGCGGCTCGAAACAGGTCTCTGCGATTCACGGGGCTACCTGCCTGGAAAACGACCGTGTCAACGTTCTTCGTTCGAAAAAAAGGCGGGCCGCTTACAACGCCGCCCGCCCGAAGACAAGGGGTCATAGAGCGGCAGCCGGTTGAAACCGGCTGCCGCTGTTGGGTCAGAACTCAATACGAGCCCTGATAAAGATCTCCCGCTTGGCGTCCTTTTCCCTGCTGCTGCGAGTCCGTGTGATCTCGGCCACCTGAGCCGTCTGGGTGATGTTGGCGTTTGGGAAACGGAAGTGCGGGTGATTGAAAACGTTCTGGAACAACCCCTGCAGAACGAACCCTACCCGTTCGGTGATGTTGAACCTCTTGAGTAGGCTCAAATGATGCAGGTTCCAGCCCGGGCCCTCCAAAACATTCGTCCCTGAGTTGCCGAACCGGCCCGGCGGAGGGGCCGCAAATGCCGACGGGTCGAACCAGCGGCCGATCTCCCGGCTGCCGGCAGCCAGATTGCCGTCCGCGATGCGATCGGGCCTGCCGCCAAAACTGTTCGTGTTGGACGGATCCGCTCCACTGAAAGACGGCGAGAAGAACTGGCCGCTCTGAAGATAGGCGATCCAGCCTAATTGCCAGCCGCCCAGAGCCGCATCCAGAGCCGCGGGCGCGTCGCTCAACAACGACTTACCCCGGCCGATAGGCAGAATCCACGTCGTGTTGATGACACCCCGGTGGCGCGAGTTGTACTGTTCGCGGTTAAACGTGAGTGCCGCGTAGGGGTTCTCAACGTTCAGGAAGTTCGACATGTTGTGCGACATCGTGTAGTGACCGTCGAACGTCAGCGCCCCCATCTTGCGACTGACCTGGAACTGGAGAGCGTTGTAGTTGTTCTCACCGTCGTTTCGCCAGAAGTTGGTGTTGACGAACTGGGGATGTGGCCGCCGGCTCGCATCGAACGGCTCCCCGCTCGGTACGGGCTTGTTGATGTTGAGCCGGTAGTTCATGTTCTTGTTGGTCGACCCCATGTACGACAAGCGAAGCCCGAGGTCGCCGACTTGCTTTTCGACACTCACGTTGTACTGGTGAATCAAGCCGTTCTCCGTCGTGTTCGGATAGCCCTCGATGCTCTGCGAGGGTACGCTCGCAAGACTCAGATCGGGGAACGGGTTCGGGAACGAAAGTAGGGGAACCCCGTTGTTCACGGAGTTGAAATACGTCTCGGTGATCTGGAACGGACCCGTTGAAAGCGCCCGGTGGAAGCGGCCCAGCCCCTCGCTGTACTGCCCGTATCCGCCTCGGACCACGAAGTCGTCGCGGATGCGATACGCGAGGCCGATCCTGGGCCGGAGGTTCCCGGATTTCGGGCTCGGGGTCACGTCCCCGGTGACGACGTTGATCGTGTCGGGGTAGAGCGTGCTGACGCTGCTCAGAGCCGCGTCCGGGACAATCACGTTGCCTGAAACGGGGTCCCAGTTGTACTGCAAGCCGTCGTCGAACGTCGTTGCACCGAAGTAGTCCCAGCGCACGCCAACGTCGAGCGTGACTCGCTGGCTGACCTTGAATGTATCGGTGACAAAGAAGCCGAGTTCATGGGACGTTCGGGTCCGGTTCGTGAAGGGATCCAGGCGCTGGCTCCGGCCTGGGAGTCCCAGGAGGAAGTCGGCGTAGGGCACTCCGGATACCCTTCCGTCGAACCGGAAGCTGCCGTACGTTCCTTCGAACACTTGTGAGTCGAAGTCGTTGAAAGTCCGCAACTGCGGCCCAAACTTGATGGTGTGGCGGCCCTTGGTCCAGGTGGTTGAGTTCGAGTACTGGAAGTGGCGCTCGTCCTGAACGACTCCGCCCGGCCGCACCTGCATATTAGTGAGACCGGTAACATCCATCCGCGGAAATCCCATGGCGCTGAGGCCCTGCGGATTTACGCCCTGCAGACCGATGCGTTGTACCACATCGTCTCCGAAGACCGGTGAGACACCCTGGATCGTGGTGCCGTCCTCAACATAGTCCTTGATCCAACCCCAACGGAACTCGTTGATGAGGTTGGGCGAGAAGATGTGTGTGTCGGCGATGACGACCGAGTGGTGGTCCCGTTCGCGCGTCCACGTGGCCCAGGGCAGGTTGCGCGCCAGGATGTAGGGTGTTATGCGATTGATGAAGCGGCCGTAGAGATGATTCTTGTCGCCGAAACGATGGTCGACACGGGGGGTAATGGAGTCCCACGTCAGGATGTCTTGCGGGTAGGGATGGACGAACTCGAAGTTGTTCGACTGGGCGCCGGGCGCACCGCGGTTCGGAGCCGGCTGAAACTCCTGTTGAACCTTTTGCGACACATCGCTGAAGCGACTGCTTGGAATCATGTTGTTAGCGAACGGCTGCCCGATGGTCGGGTCCATCACCGGCGTGGACACCGAAGAGAAGTCGCCCGTGCGAAACGCCGTCGGAGCCACGCTGGCGTTGAAAAAGCTGCCGGCGGGGATTCGAATCACGCTGTAGCCAAAGAAGAAGAACGTCTTGTCCTTGAAGATCGGACCGCTCACGTTGAAACCGCCACGGTGCTGTTTGAAGGGCGTTTTTTTCTGCTCATAAAAGTCACGGGCGTTCAACGCCGAGTTGATGTGGTCGTAGTAGAGGCGGCCGTGCAACTGGTTTGTGCCGCTCTTGCCGGTCAGCCCGAACCCCACGGCGCGGGCGTATTCGGCGGACTGGTTCGACGTGACGACCTGCAGTTCCTCGAAATCGTTCATGTTCTGAACCAGATTCACCACGCCATCATTGGCAATCCCATCCATCTGCTCTTGGGCCTGACTCGTGTTTTGGCCTCCGATGCGAATAGACCAGCCTCCCGCGGGGGTCTGGACGCCCGGCTGGGTGGTCATGTGAGCTTGTGGAAAGAAGCTGTAGCTGAGTGGGCTATCGACGAATTTATCGGAGTTGAAGTTGCCGGAGATCTTGCTCCCTTCGGTGGTAATCAGCGCGGCGCCCGCCGTGACCGTGATCTCCGTGCCGACCGTTCCCAACTGCATCGGCGTGTCGATGCGCCGGGTTTCGCGGGACGTGATGACGATGTTGTCCGCGACGAAAGTCTGGAACCCAGCGGCTTCGGCTGTGAGCCGGTAGATTCCCGGGCCCACGAGCGGGATCTCGAAGTTCCCAGCCGCGCCCGTTTCCAAAGTTCGCGCGGCGTTGGTTTCAGTGTTTAACAGAGTGATTGTCACGGCTGGGATCACGGCGCCTGACGGATCCGTCGCCGTCCCGCGTATCGTTGAGAGGTCCGTCTGCGCCAAGACAGCCGGGCAGAAGGCCATGAGCACGAACAGGAGTCCGCACAGTGCGGGCCTGTTCAAGCCATGATTTTTCGTCGCGTTAGTACAGGGAGTCATCCTTTCCTCCTAAGTTCGTCTCCGAGGGGAAACGGTCTCTCGACCAACCTGTTGCTTGCGGCTTCTCTGGCGAGGAGACCCCTCGGATCCCCGCCGCCGACCTGTTCAGCCGCCTCAAAAACTGTAGGCGATTTAGTCTTTCTTTGTCAAGCAAAGACATCTCGACCCGGTCGCGGTTAAGATTGTTTGCACTTGCGACCTCACGGGGGGCCAGTACGGGCAGCCAGCGCACGATCGGTGCCGGCCTCATCCACCGACGAGCGAGCCATTGGGAGCCGAAACAACTGGGGTTGTGAGGACCCGCGGCGACGTGCGAGAATGACAGGTTCCCCCCCCCAAATAAGACCGGTCCTCGACATCCAGGATGGCGGGGCGCCCGGAGACCATGCCAAAGGTTGCCAACCAGTGGTTACAGGAGATCCTCCGGCTGCTTTACAAGCGGAGGACGGCAACGCGAACCGACATCATCCAGAGGACAGGGCTCAATCCGGCCAGCGTGAGCCATGCCCTTCGCCTGCTTCTGAATCGCGGTACGGTTCTGAAAGTCGGTGAAAGGCAATCGAATGGCGGCCGACCGAGCGACGTGCTCGCGTTGAACCCGGAGGCGGCATACTTCGCCGCCCTCGACCTCGAGGGGCGCAGCATTCGATTTGCACTATCGAATTTTGTCGGCGACATCCGATGCCGCTGGGAAGAGGATTTCGAGCAGTGCAAGCCCCTACGGCTCGACAAGCTCACAGCGGGGGTCTCGCGGATACTGCAGGATCTCGATGAACAGCAGCGATCTCGCGTCGTAGCGGCAGGCGTGAGCTATCCCGGGCTGCTCGACCCGGAAGGTCGACTGACGGCGTTCAACCTAGGCTGGCGAAAGTTCCCTTTTCTAACCGAACTGCGCCGGGCACTGCATCTGCCGGTTTTCGCGGAGCACGATAAGCATAGCTGCGTGATGGCGGAACGCTGGCTGGGTTGCGCCCAAGACTACCGGAACGGTCTCTTCGGGGTATGCACTTCACTCCCGACTACCCCACATCTTGTGGTTGGCCGGTCCGCCTGCCGCGTAGGTGTTGGACCATCTCTGAATAGGTCGTGGGCCCAACGGTCGCGGCCTGTTGTACAAGCCGGTAGAAGAGCTTT
>JAKZVK010000847.1:0-4139 GCA_047516085.1 Bryobacterales bacterium | reverse complement strand
GAGCGCCTCGCCGACACGAACGCGCTTCCCCGGTGTCGCGGCCAGTGAAATTCCCTCGGTGACGAGGTTGGCGCGGCGGACGCCGGCATCGAGTTCGTGGCCAAGGTCATTGCATGCCGCCTCCCAGGCTTCCTGCTCGATGAGAGTCACCTGCCGGTTGCCCGCACCGGCGTGATCGCCCTCGATACCACTGCCGGCCTCAGTTACCACGGCTGCCACCGACCTCACCGGCGTGCGGGCCGAGGGGCGCAGGTAGATCTTGACTACGCTTGCCATGGGCTTGCTATGGGCCTGCCATGCTTCGACGGCGCGCGGCCACCTGTCGCGGGCGTCATGGGTGCGTCTGAGACCTGCCTCTACTCACCCACGCAGTGCAACATGTGTTGCCAGAAGGGCTCGCCTTCGATCTCCTGCTTCGTCGTCCCGAAGCCCCCTTCTTCATAGCGAATGACTACGGTCATCTCCAACTCCGCACCGCAGTCGCACATCAGCTTGTGTCGGACACGTTTTACCTGCTCTGCCAAACGATCGTCCTCCTTCGATGTCCAATGATCGCGATCCAGTACTCGCGGTCCAATAATCGCGCCGCGCGACCAAGCCGACGCCAATGCTACGGGTGGATGTCCGCCACGCCGCCTTCCAGCGCGTGGAGCGCCGCCACCTCATCCGCCGTCAGCGGGCGGTTGAACAGCGCCGCTTCGTCGAACAGGCCGACGTAGTTCACACCGATGCGGAAAGCCGCCCGCGTCATGTCCCACGTAAACGCTTCGGCGATGTTCGGGGAACTGCCGTGCAGCTTCCCATCAAGATACAGCTTGGCCGTCCCGGAGCCGCCGCCCAGCTTGTCGTAAGTCGCGACCACATGTGTCCACTTGCCGCGCTCAAACGGCGCTTCTGAGACGACCACCAAGCGGCTGAGAAAATCGGGGTTCTCGGTGGGCGGCTTGTCCTCCGGGTTCCATGCCTTCAGGTCGCCGAAGACGCCAAGTCGAAAGTGGCGTGGAACGTCGTCCTTCGTGAAGTCAGTCCAAACAGCGGAGTCGTTGTAGGCTGAGTCGGTGACCTGGATCGGATCGCAGTAGCCCGGCTCGAGGTCTTCGTCGGGGTTGAGATTCAGCCAGAAGGAGACGCTGCCGCTCCAGTCGTTGTCGGTGAAGGCGGCATTCTTCTCGCCGCGGTAGAAGATGGCGTGCAGGTTTTTCTTGTTGAACTTGAGGGCGTGCCCGAAGCGTCCCGCATCGGCGACGATTTCGACGTCCGGGTTGCCGATGCCGGGGAGGGCCTGATCTTGCTTCTCGTAGGAGGGCGCAGTGTAGATGCGGCGGTCGCCGAGCGCAAAGGCTGCGTCGGGGCCGTCCTCAAACGACGTGTGGAACGTGAGTGCACTTTTTAGCGAGTCGGTCATAGACGAGGACTCCGTAGTCTCTACATCGCCGCTCCCCTCGGGCGGGGTGCATCCGGGGACTGCGGCGAGAGCCGCAGCCGCCAGCATACTGACGATCAGGTTTCTTCTGCGCGAGCGATGCATGGTCGCCTCCTTACCACTGCGGAGGCCCGTTGTGGGACCCCCACGACAGTGTAGCGTGAAGGCCGGAAGTTTTGCGAAGGCTCCCTGACCAGTAGAAGCCTCGCGCTCGGATTTCGTAGCTGGATGCCATCCAGTGGCGCCAGGGGTGGACCGCGGACGGCGGGGCCGTGACGAGATAGTAGCCGCACCGGGGCTTGGATTCGTGGTTGGATGCACCGGGTCGCGCCCTGGGGGAACCGCGGATTTCCATCCGCGGTTCGGTTGTGGCGGGCCGGACGCCAACTAGAAACCGAACGACATGCCCACTACACCCCACACTCCCGGCGAGCGGAAGCCCAACTCGAAGTACTCGTGGTCGAATGCGTTCTCGAGCTTCCCGAAGATCTTGACGTTTCGGCGGTCCGAGAGCGGCATCGTGTAGGTGAGCATCACGTCCGCTTTCTTCGGGCCAGGGAACAGCAGAGGCCGCGTTCCGCCGCTGGTGAAGAACGGTGCTGGATTGTCCGACGCGGCGAAGCAGTCGAAGGCGACATCTACCTGAGGGCCAATGCGCTGCAACAGCGTGACCGCAAAGATGTGATCGGAAACGCCAAACGTCCTAAAAAAGTCGCCGCCTGCGACCTCGGAGGTCCGCTGGTCGGAGTTGGTGTAGGTGTAAGACGCCCGCAGGTCCGTGCCCCGGGCCGGGGCGGCCGAGACACTCAGCTCGGCGCCGCGCGCCAAACCCCCGCCCACGTTGCGATAGCCGCCAAAGCGGCCGAATGGGTCCGTGGCAGGATCGATGCCGCCGGAGAAGTCGAAGATGATTACTTCCTGTAAACGCGTGTAGAAGTACGTTCCGCTGAGCCTCACACGGCCGTCGGCTACCCATTGATCGATGCCGCCATCGAAAGCAACCGTCCTCTCCGGGCGAAGCCTCGGATCGCCAAACGGACTGAACGACCCGAAGAAGAACGACGACCCGAAGCGCTGAAACATCGATGGCGCTTTGAACGCATTGCCGACGTGCGCGCGAATCTTGGTTCCCGAGCCGGCAAAGTGGTAGGAGATGGCGCCGTCTCCGGTCAGCGCTGTCTTGGGTGGCTCGAGCGGGATGCCGGCGTAGGGCGAGTCTCCGCCTGTGAACGTAGGCTGCGACAAGCGAAACGCGCGGGCCCGGCCCGAGAGCGAAAGCTGCAGGCGGCTGTCGAGGAGCCGGATCTGATCTTGCGCGAACACGATGTGGCTGCGCTGTTTCATCTCCGCGCGCGAGGTCACGCGTTGCGCCGGGTCGGGGTGCTCGTCGGCCGATGGCGAATCGTATCGTTCGCGCTCGAACTCGTAGCCGAGCGAGAAGAGGTGCTGCGGCCCGAGCTCGAAGTCCCCTCGCGCGCGGGCCGTGCCGATGCGCGCATCGAACGAGCTCGAGTTGTTGAACTGCGGCTCGAAACGTACGCCGCCAGGACCATCGCGGAAGTTGCGATTGGTGTCGACCGTTTGATAATCGACGCGAAAAGAGGCCGTGCGGCTTAGCCGTTGCGTGTAGCCGACGGCCGCGGCCAGAAACGACCCGGATCGCCGGTTGTCGGGGTCGTTGACATCCGGCACGAAGTTGGCATTGCCGATCTCGAAGGGCTGGCCGGCCTCGAGTCTGCGCTGCTGGTCACGCGGCAGGGGAATCGCCTCGATGGCTCCGGTTGCGGGCAGACTTGTCTCCGCCTCGAACGGGATGAAGCTGCTGTCGTTGAGTTGAATGAACGTGTCCGCCGCGAAAACGCGGCTGCTGAGCGTCGCCGACGGGCTGAAAGCATACTGCACGACGCCGTGCCCCGTCGAGTTGCGATAGGCGTCGGCGCGGTCGACGCCGCGGCTCACATTGAGATGGGAGATGCCGCCACTGTAATTGAGACGCTCCCCCAAGGCGCCGCCGCCAAATCGAGCGACGCCGCGCAACAGGCCAAGGCCGCCGCCTTCCGCACGTATCTCGCCGTGTGGCCGGCCACCACCCTGATCGCTGACGATGTTCACCGCCCCGCCGGTAGCGCCGGTTCCATAGATCGACGAGCCCGACCCGCGCAGAACCTCGATGCGCTCGGTGTTGGTGAGCATCAGGTCGGCCAGGAACGAGCCGGCGTCCCCCCCGATCGCCGCGCCGTCGCGAAAGCGGTGGCCGTCAATCAGCACGGCGGTGTCTTCGGTGCGCATGCCGCGAACTTGGATGCTGGTGTTGCCGCCGGGCCCTCGCTGCCGCCTCACGCGCAGACCGGGTGTTTGGCGCAAGGCTTCGGCGACGGTGTACTCGCCACGCAGTTCCGCCTCGCGGCCGCTGACGGTGTCGAGCGCTTTCGAAACCTGGTCAACGGTCAGCGGAGTCGTCGAGGCCGTCACGACGACTTCTGTGCGCAGGCGGTCGAGCGACAGCTCGATGTCGAGCGTTGTGTTCTCGCCACTTGAGAGGGAGACGCTATGGGAGGTACCGGTTGCGAAGCTTGTCGTCTCGACCGTGACCACGTACCCGCCGGTGGGCAGAGCCTCGATTCGGTAAGCGCCCTTGCTATCGGTCGAGGTGCGGCGGCGGATACTCCCGTCGCGCGCCTGTACGGAAACCGTCGCCTCCGGCACGGCGGCGCCC
>JAKZVK010000846.1:0-3815 GCA_047516085.1 Bryobacterales bacterium | reverse complement strand
CTCGAGGCCGCGGGGCTCGAGGACGGGCGGGCGGCGTTGTTTCAGAGCGTGGACCGGGTGGGCGATCGGCTGACGGGGCGGTCGTTGACGCGGCGCGTGGTGCTGGCCATGATCAAGCGGCGGGCGGCGGCGGCGGGGCTGCCGCCCTCGACCTGCTGCCACACGTTCCGGGCGACGGGGATCACGGCGTCCCTCTCGAACGGGGGGACGCTGGAGCACGCTCAGCAGATCGCCGGGCACGCGTCGCCCAAGACGACGAAGCTCTACGATCGGACGGCGGACACGGTGACCGTTGACGAGATCGAGCGCATCGTGATCTGACCCGACCGGCCTCCCCGTATTTCATGGACAGGTCGTGAAGACCGTCGCCTATCTGCGGGTCTCGACCCCGCAGCAGGACGTTCGCAGCCAGCGCCTCGCCATCCTCGAGTACGCGCGGAAGCACGACTTCCTCCGCATCGACGACTTCATCGAGGCGACCGCCTCCGGACAGGCTTCCGAAAAGCGCCGGCGGAAGCGAGGGCAGCTCCTCGACCGAATCGACGCCGGCACCCTGGCGGGGCTCCGGGACCGGGCGCTCCTCAGCGTCACGAGGCCCTCGACGCCCACCTCGAGGCCGCCGGGCTCGAGCCCGGCGGGCGGCGCTGTTTCAGAGCGGGGGACCGAGCGCGCCGCGATCTGAGTTGCTGTTGACAACAAAGTTGATATTTGTTTTTATATAGCGCGTCTGTTGTCAACAAGGGTGGTATTTTATGAGATTGGCCACTGGCCGGTGGGTGAGCGGTGACGACTTCTTCGATCGCGAATCTGAATTGCGGGTTCTGGATGGGCTGGTTCGCGCCGGCAACCACATCCTGCTGACCGGCCAACGCCGGATGGGGAAGACCAGCATCGCTCAAGAGCTTGGGCGACGGCTCGAGGCCCAGGGATGGGTCTTCCTCTTCACCGATGTCGAGGGCGCGACTTGCGCGGAGGACGTGGTCGCCGACATCGCGAAGGCCGTGCATCCGGTCCGCTCTATCTCGTCGCGCTTTGCGACCAGGATGCAACACTTCTTCACGGAGAAGGTCGACGAGGTTGGTGCATTCGACTTTCGCATCAAGATTCGCGCCGGCCTGAACGCCGGCAACTGGCGTCGGTACGGCGAACAGCTCATCCGCGACTGCGCCGCGCATGAACAGCCGGTCCTCCTTGTCATCGATGAGCTGCCGATATTTCTCAAGCGCATACTCGGTCACAATGACGGCGCCCAACACGTCGACGCCTTCCTGAGTTGGCTGCGCGCTGTCGTTCAGGGACTCGACACCGGCTCATTAGTCCTTATTCTATCCGGCAGCATCGGGCTCAAACCACTGGTGCAACGCCTCGGCATCCCCGATCGGATAAACCATCTCGATCCCTTTCGCCTTGGACCCTGGGATCGTCACGTCAGCGTCACGTGTTTCGAACGTCTGGCTGAGAGTCACGAATTGCCAATTGAGCCTGGCGTGGCGGAGGCTGTGTACGACGCGCTGGGGACCGGCATTCCCCACCATGTGCAGTCCTTCTTCGCACGGTTACGGGAGTTCATCATCATGCACGACCGAGACCACGTGACGGTCAAGGACGTCGGCACGGTCTATCACACCGCCCTTCTCGGACCTTCGGGGCAGAACGACCTCGTGCACTACGAGACCCGTCTCCGGGAGGGCCTGGAAGACGAACGCTACACGATCGCCATGGAGATCCTCGCTGAAGCCGCCACCCAGGAGCGGTTCACACCGTCGGCACGGCGCTGCCTCGAACAGTTGTACGCACCAGTTGTCGGCGATGCGCCAAGTCGTATCGCGGACATCCTCGAGGTGCTCGTGCACGATGGCTATCTCGAAGACGGTGACGATGGGTTTCGATTCCCATCGCGGTTGCTGAAGGACTGGTGGTTGGCACGTTTCCGCGACCACTACACCCCCCTTGAGCAGCGCTGGGGGAGGCCGTGACTGAGGGGCCTCCGATGAATGACGCATTCGATCGGCCGATCCGCAAGTTCAACCCGGGCACGTTTCAGTCAGATGACGAGGTAGTCAGCCAGTTCGTGGTCAGGCAGCGGGAACTCGACATCGTGCTGGAGGTCCTACGCAGTAATATCGCTTCGCCGTCGTGCCAGCACGTGCTGATCGTCGCGCCACGCGGGCGAGGAAAAACCATGCTGCTGGCCCGCGTCGGCGCCGAGTTGCGAACCAACAACGCACTCTCCGAGCGTCTGTTTCCTGTGCGGTTCATGGAAGAGAGCCAGGAGATCTCCACCCTGGCCGACTTCTGGCTCGAAGCTTTGTTCTACCTCGCACAGGCGAACGCGGCCGGTAATCCGGAGTTGTTCAAGGAACTCCGCGCAACACACGTCGATCTGGCCGCTCGGTGGCGTGACACAAACATTGAGGGGTATGCGCGCGCTGCCTTTCTGGAGGCGGCTGACCGGATGGGCCGGAAGCTAGTTCTCATGGTTGAGAACCTGCAGGCCCTGTGCAGCGACGTCGACGAGGATTTCGGCTGGCAGCTTCGCCAGACGCTGCAGTCTGAACCTCAAATCATGCTGCTCGCCACCGCGACCAGTCGGTTCAAGGGACTAGATGATGCGACGCAGCCGTTCTTCGAGCTGTTCCGCAGCATTGATCTCGAACCGCTGGATACAGATGCGTGCCGACGTCTCTGGAACATGGTCAGCGGTGACAACCAGACGACTCGGGAGATCACGCCGCTCCGGATTCTGACGGGCGGCAGTCCCCGCCTGTTGATTATCGTCGCCACGTTTGCGCGGCACCGGTCACTGCGCCAGCTTCTGGAAGATCTGGTAACCCTGGTCGACGACCACACCGAGTACTTCCGCAGCCACCTGGAGGTCCTTGCCAAGACCGAGCGTCGCGTCTATCTGGCGGTGATCGATCTCTGGCAATCTTCGAGCGCCCACGAGATAGCCGCGCGAGCTCGCATGGACATTCGCACCGCATCCGCGCTGATCGCGCGGTTGGTCGACCGGGGTGCAGTTCTCGTGGAAGGCACGGGCAGGAAGCGGAAGTACGTCGCTGCGGAACGTCTCTACAGTATCTATTACAAGCTACGTCGTGAACGCGACGAGTCCGAGCTAGTACGCCACCTGATCGTATTCATGACAGTTTTTTATGGCGGCGACGAACTGGCCGATATGGTTGGCAAGTGGCGTGTGGAGGCGGCGCAATCGCTTGCTATTCGCGAGGGACTCGATCGGGCGCTGGCCGCCAGCGATGCGCTGGTCGCGCGGTTTAGTGCCAACGACAAACTAGACGTCAAAATGGAGGTCGCCTTGGGCGGCAGCGACACGTTGAACCGCCAAGTGCGGGCTGCCAAGGAGTTGGTCAACAAGGGCATCACGCACGACCAGCGCGGCGAGCACGAGGCGGAACTGGCCGCCTACGACGATCTGGTCGCTCGTTTTGGCGACAGCGACACCCCGGAACTCCAAGTGCAGGTTGCCAAGGCATTGTTGAACAAGGGCCTCACGCACGGCCAGCTCGGTGAGCACGAGACGGCGCTGACCGCCTACGACGATCTGGTCGCTCGTTTTGGCGACAACGCTGCCCCGGAGCTCCAGGTAGAGGTTGCCAAAGCGTTGTTAAGCAAGGGTGTCACGTACGGCCAGCGCGGCGAGCACGAGGCGGCACTGGCCGCCTACGGCGATCTAGTAGCTCGTTTTGGCGACAGCGCCGCCCCGGAGCTCCAAGTGCAGGTTGCCAGAGCGTTGTTGAACAAGGGCATCACGCACGGGCAGCGCGGCGAGCACGAGGCGGCACTGGCCGCCTACG
>JAKZVK010000845.1:0-3858 GCA_047516085.1 Bryobacterales bacterium | reverse complement strand
GCCCCGAAACGCGGCCGTGAAACTCGCGCGCAGTTGGCGGCTGGAGTTTCCGAGGGCCGCGAGTACGTCAAGCGGCGTAGCGGGGAACTGGTCAACGAGGCGGAGGAGATTCTAAATAAGGGTAAGGAGACAGCCTCCCTTGGCCGCGATCAGCTAACGGCCGCACTCGAAGCCGGGCGTGAGGCCTATCGGCGGACGGTCGAGGAAGACGCCCCAGCGAGTTCGGAGGCTTCCCCAGAGTAACCGTTGGTGGGCGGGCTCGGCGCGTCGGTCCGTTGTCAAACCACCTGGAAGGTCACGACTGATGGAACAAAACCTGCTCATCATTATGGCGGTCTTTACCGGCGTCGCGGCGATCGCTTTGCTGGGCCAGGCCGCGGCCCTTATCGGCGTGTGGCGGGCGACGAAGAAGTTGCAGAGCCGGACCTCGGAGTTCATGGACCGCTGGGAGCCGGTGGCGGATGCGTCGCTCGAAACGATGGAGCAGGTACGCAAGGAATCGGGCGAGCTGCTCAAGCAGGCTCAGGGCGTCGTGGCCACTGCGAAGGGACAACTCGACAAGGCCGACGCCGCGCTCGACGAGATCACCGGCGGTGCCAAGACGCAGATCCAGCGCGTCGAGCAGACCATCGAGTCGCTCGCGCAACGCGTGGACGCCACCGCGGCCGAAGTGCAACAGACCGTGCTGGTTCCCCTGAAGCAGATCCGCGCCTTCGCCGCCGCACTCGGCGCGGTCGGCGACGCCCTGATGGGCCGCCGGCGGTCTTCGGTGGATCAAGCGACGCTCGATGAAGAGATGTTCATCTGACGGGCGGGACCGCTGCGTCCTGACCTCGCTTTGACCCGTCCCTCGCGGTCGCGCCGCTGAACCAAAGGAAACAACCATGGCGATTCGAGTGGCTCTTCTGGGCACGAAATTCATGGGAAAGGCCCACAGCCAGGCCTATCGCAGCGTGAACATGTTCTTCCCGGAAGCGCCGCGGGTCGAGATGAAGGTGCTGGTGGGCCGCAACGCGAACGAGACCGAAGAGGCGGCCCGGCGTTATGGGTGGCAAGAGGCGTCGACGGATTGGAAGGCCGTGATGCGCCGCAAGGATATCGACCTGGTCGACATTTCAACGTCCGGCGATCAGCACTATCCCATGGTGGTCGAAGCGGCCAGAGCCAAGAAGCACATGGTGTGCGAGAAGCCGCTCGGCAATACGCTGCGCGAGGCGAAGCGCATGGCCGCTGCCGCCAACAAGGCCGGCGTGCGCCACTTCCTGATGCACAACTATCGCCGCCTCCCCGCGGTGACGCTCGCGAAGAAGATCATCGATGACGGGCGTCTGGGCAAGCTCTACCACTTCCGCGCGCGCTATCTGCAGGATTGGGCCATGTCGCCGCAGCTACAGATGCTGTGGCGCTTCGACAAGAAGCTGGCCGGCAGCGGCGCGCTGGGCGATCTAGGCTCCCACGTTGTCGACTTGGCCCAGTATCTGTGCGACGAAATCACCGAGGTTTCCGCGACGATGGAGACCTTCATCCACGAGCGGCCCCGTGCCGCCGGCGCGAGGAAGAAGGACAAGGTGACCGTCGACGACGCCGTCGTGATGTGCGCGCGGTTTGCGAACGGCGCCATCGGCACGCTCGAGGGCACCCGCTTTGCATACGGCCGCAAGAACCACAACGCGTTCGAGATCAACGGCAGCAAGGGATCGCTGGTGTTCGACCTCGAGAACTTGAACAACCTGCGCTTCTGATCGGCCGATGACGCGCCCGACGTGCAGGGCTTCCATGAGATCATCGCGGTCTCGAAAGGCAAGCATCCCTACGCCGACCACTGGTGGGCGGACGGCCACATTCTCGGCTACGAGCATTCCTTCACGCACAGCGTGAACGACTTCCTGATGGCGATTGAGTCGGGCGGCGAGATCCATCCGAACTTTGACGATGGATTGAAGAACCAGGAAGTGCTCGACGCCGTCGAGCGCGCATCGCACTCAAAGCGGTGGGTCAAGGTGGGCTGAGTTGATCGACATCCACACCCATGTCTTGCCGGGGGTGGACGACGGAGCTCCCGACGACGAGACCGCCCTTGCGATGTGCAAGATGGCGGCCGAGGCCGGCACCACCGACCTCGTCTTAACCCCGCACAGCAACGCGCAGTTCCGTTTCGACCCAAAGCACACCGAAGAGAAGCGCCAGGAGATGCAGACGGCCGTCGGCGAAGGTTTTTACCTTCACCGCGGCTGCGACCTGCACCTGGACTTGCGCAACATCGAGGCGGCTTTGGCGAACCCTTCGGACTTCACGATCAATGGCCACACCTACTTGCTCGTGGAGTTCTCCGAGGAGATCCTCATGCAGGGGACGGCGCGGGTGTTTCGACAGTTCGAAGAGGCGGGGATCGTCCCCGTCGTTACGCATCCGGAGCGCAACCGGCTGTTGCGGGGAAACCTTCGCCGGCTCGCGAAGTGGGTTGAGCGGGGCTGTCTGCTGCAGATCACCGGTCAGTCGCAGCTGGGCTCGTTCGGCGAGCGGGCGGAGCAAGCCGCCATCGCCATGATGGACTCGGGGCTCGTGCACTTTGTCGCTTCCGACTCGCACAACCTCAACGGTCGTCCGCCGACGCTCGACGAGGCCTACGAGGCGGTGGCGGACCGCTGGGGCGACAAGGAAGCCGACAGGCTGTTCATCGATGACCCTTGGGCGGCGTTGTGGGGCGAGAAGATCGAGGCGCCGGAGCCGAAGGTCAGGCGGCGGCGCTGGTGGGTCTTCGGCTGAGTTGGGAGGCGGATCGGCGATCGGGAAGGGTGAAGAGAGGCTGTGTGGCGGAGTCTAGAAGCCTCTGAAGGATGTCAGGGTTCGTGCCGGACCGCTCCCTTACGGTCACGGCTCGGTTGCTCTGAAAGAAGGTCGGCTATGAATCGTACACTGTTTACCGTCTCCGTCGCGCTTGCGCTCACGTCGCTCTTGGTCGGCGGTTGCGCTGAGCCGCCTGCTGCCGACACCCGCCCGAACATCGTGTTCGTGTTGCTCGACGACGTGCGTTGGGACGACTTGGGCGCGGCTGGGCATCCCTTTGTGCAGACGCCGAACTTCGATCGCGTCGCTCACGAGGGTGTGCTGTTCCGTAATACGTTTGCGGCTACGCCGCTGTGCTCGCCAAACCGCGCGAGCATCCTCACCGGACAGTACGCGCACACGCACGGCATCATCGACAACGTCGATCGCAGCGAGCAGAGCCACCGGCTTGTTACCTTCCCGCGGCTGATGCACAACGCCGGTTATGAGACGGCCTACGTCGGCAAGTGGCACATGGGGGTTGACGACTCACCGCGCCCCGGCTTTGACTACTGGTACAGCTTGCAGGGACAGGGGTACCACTTCGACCCCGACGTCAACGACAACGGGCAGCGCAAGAAGGTCACCGGGTATACGACCGACGTCTTCTCCGAGCGAGCGGTGGAGTTCGTGCGCAAGGAACGCGATGCGCCGTTCGCGCTTTACTTCGCGCACAAGGTGGTTCATCCGAACATCTTTCAGAACGCCGACGGGAGTCCGGACGGTCCGCGTGGCGGTGCGGAGAAGTATACGCCGGCGCCGCGCCACAAAGACCTGTATACCGGCCAGGTTCCCCCGCGCCGGCCGAATGCGACCAGCTACGCCGAGGGCAAGCCGGCGTTGCAGCGCGAGATCCCGGGCCTGCCGCCGATTGGGCCGACCACGGGGACCGATGATGCGACGATCCTCAACCGCTTGCGCATGCTGTCGTCCGCGGACGAAGGGATGGGGGCGATCTTCGAGGCGCTCGAGGAGATGGGCGAGTTGGATAACACGGTGGTTGTCGTGACGAGCGACCACGGGTTCTTCTAC
>JAKZVK010000844.1:0-4858 GCA_047516085.1 Bryobacterales bacterium | reverse complement strand
GGCGTGCGCGAATGCATTGAGGCGCGTGGCGCCGAGTTGCTCTATCTACCACCCTACTCGCCCGACTTCAACCCGATTGAGCCGTGCTGGGCTCAGCTGAAGCAACGCCTTCGCGCCGCCAAGGCCCGATCGCTCACCGGGCTGGAGGAAAGCCTCACCGATGCCCTTGCCGCGGTCACCCCGCAGAGCGTCCAAGCCTGCTTCCGTCACTGCGGCTATGGACTATGAAACCTATGAAAATGCTCTAATCGCTTGCGCCGTCTCCGTTGCCGCGAAGCCATGGGCAAGTGCCAGGCCTCGATGCCTCGAAGTCCTCGAATGTGAGCCAGCCGATCCTCCGGGATAGCAGAGGCCAGTCAACTCCCGTTCGATGGCTGAGGTCTCGTGCCAGAGCTTCCGGCTTGGATCTGTACTCCCGGATCAGCCAGCCATACAGCCTTGAGTGCGGCAAGTCCTTGAATCGAGCAGGGGTGAGCAAACCAAACAAACTCCTCTCGGGATTTCGCTTCTCGAGTTCCGTGCCCGGCCGCGATGTGTTGTCGAGCATGACATCGATGTTTCGGGCGATTTGGTTCCGATGGTGGTCGAACGAGATCGAGTGCGATATGTCGGAAAGGACCTTTGCCTCGATGACCCACGAAAACCCGTTCGTCACATTGAGGAACATCG
The DNA here is from genome assembly GCA_047516085.1 of Bryobacterales bacterium. Lineage (GTDB taxonomy): Bacteria > Acidobacteriota > Terriglobia > Bryobacterales > UBA6623 > JAKZVK01. The sequence continues at coordinate 4,189 of JAKZVK010000844.1, read as the reverse complement.
CATCGACGTGCGTTGGGCCCTCAAGAGTGTGGGAATGCTTGCGCGCAGCCGCATCCAGGACGTAAGGAATCATCTGACGACGATTCAAGTTTGACCGCAGCCACTCCACGTAACTGGGAGGCGACGAAAGACAGGCTTCGAAGTATAGGCGTAGGTCCCCGTCCAGGCACTCGGCCCAATCAGACACGCCTCGAATCGGTGGCGTGGAGCCGTATGCCTTGACCAGCAACTGACCGAGGATGCGGGCATGCGCTGGGTCGTCGAACACGTGCTTGGTCGCAGTGATCGTCCAGAATCTCTCATCCTTCTCGATCTGACGAGGAACTCTTGCCTGGGTGAGCGGAAGTCCGGCAGTCTCCGGATGGTCGTTCAGGAATTCGTTATACCGGCTTGCGCTCGTCCGGTAGTAGTCGAGCTGCCGATCGACATCGGTGGTGAAATGCGGCCTGAGTTCATCCCGTGAGAAAGGAAGGTATGTCTTGTCGATCACGCCCGGTATCCGTGAACGCCGCTACGGAATCTTCTCGTACTCACCGGCTTCGTGCCAAAGAGGAAAGCCCAGCCCGTCTTCGTCGAAGACGATTTCGCCGTCACGGACGGTCAGTACGCAGCGAACGCGCCGCGTGCCGATCAGTTTCTTCTTCCAGGCGTCTTTAAGAGCGAATGCTCCCCGCTCATAGCGAAGCACTGCAATGTCGGCGACCTTGCCCTCGCCGAGCGTGCCCAACTCGGGGAAGCGTTTGATCGCCTTCGCCGGGTTGACAGTGGACCGTTCAATCGCGTCGGGCAGGGCCATGCCGAGGTTCATCAACTTCGTGATGCAGTTCGGCATGTCCGACTCGGTCGAGAAGATGCTGATGCCGTGCAGGTCGGTGCTAATCGTGTCAGGTGGAAAACCGTCCGCCATGGCCTTGGTGGCCACAGGCCAGAGAAAGCTGCCCGCGCCATGCCCCATGTCAAACAGCACGCCGCGGCGCCTGGCCTCGTGCATGTACGGCTGCACCTTGCCGGAAAAGCGGTCAACCACCTCGACTTGCCGGTCGTTGTAGAAATGCGTGTGCATGTCACCAGGACGGAGAATGTCGAGCAGCTTGGTGCGCGTGTCGCGGTCGTACTTGGTGAGGATGTGATTGTCCAGGATCACCGGCGTATCCGACAATCGTCCGGCCGCAACGGCGCGCCGGACCGAAACCCACCCCATCCCGCCGAAATGAGCGTTCTTGATGCCGACGATCAGCTCCGGGTACTGCTTGATCTTGGCGGCCGTCTTTTCTGAATCCATGTCGCCGACGTTGTTCTCGTCCGAGCCCATACCTCCGCCGACGATGTTGATGAACGTCAGCACGCGCGTCTTGGCGCGATCGACGATCTTGGCCTTGTAGTCTTCGAAGTTCTTCCAGCCGGGACCGCCGCAGTCGAGCAAGGTGGTGGTGCCGGTGGTGAGCGCGGTGTCGTCGGGGAAAAGACTCACGTCCGGGCCGTAGGTGTGGCCGTGCAGGTCGATCAGGCCGGGCGTCACGTGCAGCCCGGAGACGTCGACCGTCTTCTTGGCTTGTTCGGCGGGAATGTCGGGCGCGACTTTCGCGATCGTCTTGCCGGTGATCGCGATGTCGATCACCCGGTCGATCTCGTTGGCCGGATCGATGACATGGCCACCCTTGAGCAGGAGGTCGTAGGGCTGGGCGTTCGCGGTAAAAGCGACAAAGAAGGCGAGCAGAACGATGGGCTGGGAGGCGCGGTACAGCGCCGAGGTTCCGTGCCAAGTCTTGATTGCGATGCCTTGCACGAAGGCTCCTGCCGACGAAGCCCACCTACGCTTTCGCGGCCGCCTCTCTAACAATCTCGTTGATGCGTTGGGCGATGAGAATCTCCTGGCCTGGCTCGATCTGGTAGGGGAAAATCCCGAGCCCCTTCCACGACGGCCGGAACCGCGTCATGTCGCTCGCCTCAATCTACGGATCGCCGTGACGAAGCTTGTGCAGCATCTGCTCGAGCGATAGGCCCAGCCCTGTCTCATCCCATTGCACCGATAGTCGCGGCGAGTGGCTGTAGTCGTTGTTGGGAATGAACTCGGTATGGACGGTCGGCAGGCCCTTGAGCCGTTCCGCGAGGCGATTGAGCTTGGCGTAGTGTTCGCGGCGGATGGCGGCGTTATCTTGCTTGAGAAAGAGTTCCACCGCGGCCAGCAGCCCGACAATCTCTTCCTTGCCAACCTTGGCGATGCGGCCGAAGTAGTTATTGGGAGACGCGCTGGCATAGGCCTTGCGAATCCACTCCTGCTTGCCCATGAGGATGCCGCTGCATTGGGGCCCGCGCAAATTCTTGCCGCCACTGTAGGCGACCATGTCGCAGCCCATCTTCACGAACTTGCTCAGGTTCTCGGCGGGTGGAATCTCGGCGGCGGCATCGAGAATCAGCGGCAGGTTGTGCTGGTGACTGAGTTCGAGATAGCGCTCCAGCGAGACCTTGTGGCCCATGCTGTTGTGACTGAGGACGAAGGCCAGGGCCGCGGTCTTCTCGTTGATTGCTTTCGGTATATCCGGCTCGGTATCGACGTTGACCAGCTTCACGCCTACCATGCTGAAGGCATGGTCAAAGGAGCTACGGTGGGGCGTTTGGATCACGATTTCGCTCTTCATGCCCGTCAGGTCGGGTAGCTGCCGCATCTTCCTCTTGTCGTCACCGGCGGTCACGGCGCAGGTAGCCAGGCACAGCGAGCAGGAAGCACCGGCCGTGACGAACGCGTCCTCGGCGCCGGTGAGTTCCGCGAGGCGCGCGCCGACTTTCTCTTGCAACTCGTGAATCATGACGAAGTTCGTCGAGGCGTCTTCTATCGCGGCCTTGACTTCCGGGGGCATCAGCGTGCCGCCTCGTGTTGTCAGCGTGCCGACGGCATTGATGAAAGTGCGGACGCCCAGGCGCTGATAGACGCCGGCCGTTCTGAGGTTGCGGGGGGGCGTGGCCGCGGCAGCGCTCGATGCGGCCGCGGGAAGCAACCATGTGTTTTGAAAGAAGGTCCTGCGAGAGAGGTTCTTGAAGAGTTTCATCGTTGTCCTCGCGATCCGCCCTCGTGATGCGTGCCGCGAGGTCTTTGCCCCTCGGGGGCGCGGGCACGGCATGCCGTGCCCCTACGATTTCTTTGCCGCGTCCAGAAGAATCTCGCGCATGCGTATGCCGACGATTCGTTCCTCACCCGCGAACAGGTTGTACGACGCCAACTCGAGACCCTCTTTCTTGCTGTTGACGTCGATGCGCGGCTCACCCTGCTGCAACTTCTTGGAGCACTCCGCATACGTGAGGCCGAGCTTCGCCTCGTCCCACTTCACGCGCAGGTAAGGGATCGGGTGGCCGCCGGGTCCCGGAATGTAAACTTCGGTGTCGATCGTCGGGACATCGCTGACCATCTTGGCAATGCGTTCCATGAAGCCGCGCCAGGCTTTCTGATCGGCGTCGTGGTCGCGGCGGTAGTAGATCTCGACCGCCTTGAGCAGGCCCATGATCTCTTCCTTGCCGACCTTCATGCCCCGGCCGACGGTGTCGCTGTGCGGGTTGTTGTTCTTGTGCGCGGCTTCGATTAAGTCCCGGCGGCCGACCAGTAGACCGGAAGCCTGTGGCCCGCGCATTCCCTTGCCACCGCTGAAGCCGACCAGGTCGAAGCCCTCGCCCACGATCGCGGACAGGTTGACCGCCGGCGGCAACTCGGCGGCGGCATCGTTGAACACCGGAACGTTATGGCGCTTGCCGGCGGCGATGAAGTGGTTGCGGTGGATCTTGCCCTTCGACTCGAAGATATGGACGAAGAACAGCATGGCCGTCTTCTCGTTGATGGCCGCTTCCAGCTCCTCGGGCGTCTCAACTTCGACGATCTTCGCGCCGGCGGCCCGCGCGGCATGATCGAAGCCCATGCGGTGCTGCTTGACCATGATGACTTCGTTCTTCATACCGGTCGTGTCGGGGATGCGTCGGACCTTCTCGCGGTCGCCCTCGGTGATGCAGGCCGCAGTGGCCAGCGTGATCGAACTGGCGGCGCCGCAGCTCACCATGGCCGCGTCCACGCCCAACATCTTCGCGATGCGCGCCCCGACCGCACGTTGTAAGTCGATGAGTGGCACAAAGTAGCGCGAGGCTTCGGCCATCGCGTCCCGCACCTCGGGAGAAATGACGGAGCCGGTGAGGGTGGTGTACGTGC
>JAKZVK010000843.1:0-3799 GCA_047516085.1 Bryobacterales bacterium | reverse complement strand
AGGGGTTTGGTATCGACGTCGGCGGCAAGATCTGCCTCGACATCGGCTCTTCCACCGGCGGGTTCACCGATTGCCTGCTCCAGCACGGGGCACGGAAAGTTTATGCTGTCGATGTAGGGACGGCGCAGCTTGACTGGAAGCTCCGGCACGACCCGCGAGTCGCGGTCCACGAGCGGGTCAACGCCCGCCGGCTGACGAAGGAGGTTGTGCCGGAGCGGGTGGACTTCGTCTGCTGCGACGTCAGTTTCATCTCGGTGACGCTGATCCTGCCGGCTCTCCCGCCGTTGATGAGCCCCGCGGCGGAAGTGGTGGTCTTGGCAAAGCCGCAGTTCGAAGTGGGCAAGGGTGAGGTCGGAAAAGGAGGCATTGTGCGCGACCCGGCTCTGCACCAGAGGGTGATCGCGAAGGTGACCGAAGCAGTCCGGCAGGCCGGATTTCGCAAGGTCTTGGAGCAAGAAAGCCCGATCTTGGGCGCTGAAGGGAACAAGGAATTCCTCATCTATGGCGCAGAACGCGAAGGCTAAGGCCGTCCGCAAAGTCGGCATCCTCTCCAAGCCTAACCAGGAGAACATGCCCGAGATCATCTCGGATCTGACCGCGTGGCTCGAGCAGCGTGGGATTGAGTTCGGGTACGACCGGGCGACCGCGGGCTACCTTCGCCGCGACGACGGGTTTGACCGCCAGAGTCTGCCGCAGGGTCTTGATCTCGTCATCGTGCTTGGCGGAGACGGCACGTTGCTCTCGGCGGCCCGCGCGGTCGGGGACGATCAGATTCCGATTCTCGCCGTGAACTTGGGGGGCCTGGGTTTCATGATGACCACCGGACCCCAGGAGTTGATTCCGCGTCTCGACAGGGTGATCGCGGGCAACTATGAGACCGAGAGCCGCTCGGTGTTGCGCACAGAGGTCATCCGCGACGGCCAGTCGCTGGGGGCCCATGAAGCGCTCAACGACGTCGTTGTGAACAAGGGTGCAGTGGCGCGTTTGCTGCTGATGGACGCGTTCGTCGATGGGGAGTTCGTATGCAGTTTCCGCGCCGACGGGCTGATTATTTCCACGCCGACCGGCTCGACCGCCTACTCACTCTCGGCCGGCGGACCGGTCATCTATCCTTCTGTGGCGGCCGTTTGCGTAACACCGATCTGCCCGCATACGCTCACGAACCGTCCACTGGTGCTACCGGATAGCTCGACAGTCGAAATCGTCCTGCGCGGTGGGGAGCGAGACTCCTACCTGACGATCGACGGGCAAGTCGGCATCGAAGTAAAACTGGAAGACCGCATTCAGACGCGATTGGCAGGCCACCGCGTACAGATCATTCAGCCCCGGCGGCTACGGTTTTTCGAGGTCCTGCGCAGCAAGATGAAGTGGGGTTGAGTGCGGCGGGATTGACCGTAGCCGAGCAGAGAGGGTCGGTTCGGGCCGGGGGTATAGAAGCCTCGGTGGCCGCGGGAGGTGGCGCGCGGGTTCACACCCGCGCCTCCGAAGTGGCGGGCCGGGCTTCGGATGACGTCGACCGCTAGGATGGTTCACTCATGACTGTTGCAACGTTGCGCCTCGCCCTTGCCGCGGTGATTGGATCGGCAGTCCTGCTTTGCGCGCAGGTCACGGCCAAGACGCCCAACATTGTCTTCATCCTCGCCGACGACATGGGCTACGGCGACGTGCACGCATTGAATCCGAAGTCGTCGATTCCGACGCCGCATCTCGACCGCCTTTCGAGCGAGGGGATGACGTTCACCGACGCGCACACCCCCTCGGCGGTCTGCACTCCCACGCGATACGGGCTGCTCACCGGACGCTATGCCTGGCGAACGCGCCTCCGCAGCGGAGTGCTGAACGGCTACAGCGAACCGCTCATCGAGGAGGACCGGCCGACGGTAGCGTCGTTCCTGCAGCAGCGCGGCTACCACACAGGGATGGTCGGAAAGTGGCATCTCGGCCTCGGATACGCCAGGACGCCCGACGGCAAGACCTTCGATTTCAGCAAGCCGGTCAGCGACGGGCCCCACACGCGGGGATTCGATTTCTCCTACGCCATTCCGGCCTCGCTCGACTTCCCACCCTACTTCTACTTGCAGGACGGCAAGCCGACCCAAGCGCCCACGCTCATGCAAGAGGCGCAACCCTTCCCCGCGTTCCTTCGCAAGGGCGAGCGGGGCCCTGACCTCGTGATGGAGGACTGCCTCGATGATCTGCGCAACCAAGCGGTGGCGTATCTGGAGCGTCGCGCGGGAGCCGAGGAGCCTTTCTTCCTCTACTTCGCGCTGACCGCGCCACACAAGCCCGTGCTGCCCCACCGGCGATTTCGCGGCAAGACCGAGCTCGGCCCCTACGGCGATTTCATCACCCAGGTCGATTCGACCGTGGGAGAGGTGTTGAGGGCTCTCGACGAACTCGGGCTCCGCGACAACACTCTGGTCATCTACACCAGCGACAACGGATCGTTCATGCGCCGGCAAGACGATGCTAAAGCCGCCGACCACGTCAGTGACGAAACCGTGCAGGCCTACAATGCCAGCCATCATACGGCCAACCATGTCTTCCGTGGGACCAAGGCCGACATCTGGGAGGCAGGCCACCACGTGCCTTTCTTTGCCCGTTGGCCGGGCGCCATCGAGCCCAACTCGCAAAGCGACGAGACGATTTGCCTCACGGACGTCTTCGCCACGGTTGCGGAGATCGCCGGGACTGAGGCGCCGAAAAACGCCGCCGAAGACAGCTTCAGCATCCTGCCGCTGCTGCGAGGAGAGGGCTGGACATCCCCGCGCGCGCCGGTGATCCATCACTCCTCAGGCGGCATGTTCGCGATCCGCGACGGGCAGTGGAAGCTCGTGCTCGGCAACGGCTCGGGCGGACGTGAGCAACCCAAGGGGAAACCGTTCGAGAAGCCCTACCAATTGTTCGATCTTTCGAGCGACCTTTCCGAGAGAACCAATGTCATCGCGGAGCATGCCGACGTGGCCGCCGGGCTCGAGAGAACGCTGGAGCAGATCCGCTGGAGCGGCACTAGCCGGGTGCGACCAGTCCCTTCCGGCGAATCAGACGCAAGATGACCTCGTGACCGCGGCCCAGGGCACCCACGCGGTGCACCGGGCAGGTTGAATAAACCGCTTCCGGGGCTCCACCAGGAGCCGGCGGGTAGAATTGTTCCCGGGCTTGGCCGCAACCTCTTGACGTTGCGGAGCGCCCTTGCTGTTGGAACCTGCCCTCACCTTGTGGTAGGGTTCCCTCTGGAGGAGATCATGAGCATTCGGTCGATTGTTCTGCCTGTACTGGCGCTCTGCGTCCTGGGAGCATGCGGCGGGCCACCGCCCGAGCCCGAAGAGGGCCTCTACGCGTTCGTGGGCGCCCGGGTGATTGATGGTACCGGCAATCTCGCGATGGAAGACGCCGTGCTGGTGGTCCGCGACGGCAAGATTGAAGCCGTGGGGCCGCGGTCGGCCTTGCCCCCGCCGCCCACGGCTAACCAGATTGACGTCACTGGCAAGACGATCATGCCGGGCATGATCGACGCCCACTCGCACGTGGGAGCCACCAAGGGACTTGAGGCCAAGCCGGAGTTCTATACCGAAGAGAACATCCTCGATCAGCTCGGGCTGTATGCGCGCTACGGGGTGACCACCGTGAACAGCCTCGGCGGCGACGGCGAGGCCGGGGCGAAAGTCCGCGACGCCCAGGAGACGGCCGACCTTGACCGAGCCCGCCTCTATGTCGCCGGGAAGGTCGTGGATGCGACGACTCCCGCGGCGGCAAGCAAGATGGTTGACGAAAACGCCGCTATGAAGGTCGACTGGAT
>JAKZVK010000842.1:0-5415 GCA_047516085.1 Bryobacterales bacterium | reverse complement strand
GGCCCCTCGAGCGACGACGGGGGCGAGAGCGGTAGAGAGCAGAGTTCGCCGGGTGAGGCTCATGAGCGACGACACGATCGACAAGTGCTCGCAAGACGCAAAGGGTTCCCTGGGGGTCCCTTTGCGCCGTTGCGAACCTTGGCGCCTTTGCGAGAAACAACTATGCCGCTTTGGCCATGCCGTGCGGGTCGATGACGAACTTCTTCGCCGCGCCCTTGTCAAAGTCCTTGTAGCCCGACGGTGCTTCGTCCAGGCTAATGTAGGTCACGTTGGTCGCCTTCGCCGGATGCGTCTTCTCGTGCAAGATCGCCTGCATCAACTGCCGGTGATAGCGCATCACCGGGCACTGGCCGGTCGTGAACACATGCGACTTCGCCCAGCCTAGACCAATGCGGATGCCGAGGTTGCCGATCTTGGCGTTCTCGTCGACACCGCCCGGATCTCCCGTCACGTAGAGGCCCGGAATACCAACCGCGCCGCCAGCCCGCGTGACTTCCATCAGCGCGTTCAGCACCGTTGCCGGACGCTCAACGGCCGTGTCTTTGCCGTGACCACGCGCCTCGAAACCGACGCAGTCCACGCCACAATCAACCTCGGGGACGCCGACGACCTGTTCGATCTGCTCGGCCAGCGTGGCGTCCTTTCGGAGATCGAGCGGCACACAGCCGAAGCTCTCCGCCTGCGCGAGCCGCTCGGGAATCAGGTCGCCGACCATCACGACCGCCGCGCCCAGCAGATGGCAGCCCTCGGCGCTCGCGAGGCCCACAGGTCCCGCCCCGGCGATGTAAACGATCGAGCCCGGACCGACGCCGGCCGTGTAAGCGCCGTGGAAACCCGTCGGGAAGATGTCCGACAGCAGCGTCAGGTCGCCGATTTTCTCCATCGCCTGGTCCTTGTCCGGGAACTTCAACAGGTTGAAGTCCGCGTAGGGGACCATGACGTAGTCGGCTTGGCCGCCGACCCAGCCGCCCATGTCGACGTAACCATAGGCCGCGCCGGGCCGTGCCGGGTTGACGTTCAGGCAGATACCGGTCTTACCTTCCTTGCAATTTTGGCAACGTCCGCAAGCAATGTTGAACGGGACCGAGACGATATCGCCGACGTCGATGAACTCGACGTCGCTTCCGGCTTCGATCACCTCGCCGGTAATCTCATGGCCGAGAACCAGCCCGGCCGGCGCGGTCGTCCGGCCGCGCACCATGTGCTGGTCGCTGCCGCAGATGTTGGTGGTGACGATCTTGAGAATCACCCCGTGTTCGCATTTGCGGTCGCCAATCGCAAGCTTCGGATAGTCGATGGATTGCACCTCGACCTTTCCGGGCGCCATGTACGCTACACCCCGATTCGATGCCATAACTCGTTCCTCCTCAGTGAATTGACCAAATGTTAAAGATGGCCGGGTACAATCTTACCGCAAACCGGGATTTGCGAGGGAGGGGTGGAAGAGGCTCCGCAGCGTTGTCCAGGCCTTGCCGATCCCATCGCGGAGCATCCGTACGCGCCGTACGCCTCGCCCGGGTGCGCTCTAACCTCGACTCTGATAACGTGGTGGCCTGATCCTAATATGGCCGATCCCCACTCCTCGCTCATTGCCCATCTGCGCTTCTACCAAGACCTAGGTATCAAGGAAGTCCTGATGCCGGAGGGCCGCCCCCTGCGTTCAGCGGTGCCACCGAAAACCGAGCCGGCCCCCCCGCAGCCCCGCACCTCTACGCGCCCCGTGACACCGAGCCCCATCGATTCAGAGCCCGCACCCGAGTGGAACTACCGCCCGCCCGCCGACCTGTTCGGTTCCGGCGAGGCACCGCCCGAAAGCGGCGAACGCGACCCGCTCACAATCCTCAACAGCATCCAGGCCGACATTGGTGATTGCACCCGCTGCGTGCTCCACAAAGGGCGTACCAACATCGTCTTCGGCGTCGGCATCCCCAACGCCAAGCTGGTTTTCGTGGGCGAAGGCCCCGGCGCCGACGAGGACGCCCAAGGCATCCCGTTTGTCGGCCGCGCCGGCCAACTCCTCACGAAAATGATCAACAACACCGCGTCCAAGGAAGGAATCGCGATCCAGCGTGACGACGTCTACATCTGCAACGTCGTCAAATGCCGTCCGCCCGGCAACCGTGCCCCCGAGCCCGACGAGATGAAGACCTGCGGCCAGTTTCTCAACCGCCAGCTCGACGCCATTCGGCCGCGCGCCATCTGCGTCCTCGGCGGCACGGCCGCCAAGTACCTGCTCGAAACGCGTCAGGGCATCACCAAGATCCGCGGCCGCTGGCACGACTGGCACGGCATCCCCGTCATGCCCACCTTCCACCCCTCCTTCCTGCTCCGCGCTTACAACAAGGAGGGCAAGGTGCAAGCCTGGCAGGATCTCAAGAAGGTCCTCCACTACGTCTACGACTGACGCGGACGTCGGCCGGGCGCTCGGCGTGCCTTGGCGCAATAACTCAGCAAACCGCGCGGCGGCTTCACGGCCCCGCCGAATAATTCCTCGTTTTTTGGCTTCCTCGGTGTTATATTTGATGGGCCTCCGGGCGGGCGCTCTACGTCGAGCGAGCGATCCGTACGGAGTGCGGGGGCTGCCAAACGCAGCCGGAAGGGTATCTCATGGCAAAACTCGTGGCAATCGGTGATAGCATCACGCAGGGATTCCAATCTCTAGCCATCAGCAGCACCGACCTGTCGCCTCCCGCCCTGATCGCGGAGCGCATGGGCTTGGACGATCTCTCGTTTCGCACGCCCGACTTCAGCGGAGCCGGCGGCCTGCCCTTCAATCTCGAGTGGATGGCCCGCAAGCTCCAGGCCTCCTACGGCCCCGATATCCGCCGATTCGAGTGGATCACCGCGGCCTTTGAGATCGGCAGCCTCATCGACCAGGTTGAGGACTACTGGGAACGGGGCCGCGGGTCCGAGAAGATCCAAGATGTCGACTATCACAACCTGGCGGTGTGGGGCTTCGAGGTGGGCGACGCCTACAACATGACGCCCAAGTTGTGCCGCCAACAAATCGGCAAGACCAGGGACAATCTTCTCCAGATACCGTCCAAACCGCGCCTGAGGAGCGCCGCCAGGGTCTTGAATCCCGGACAACTCGAAACCCGTGATGTCTACACGCAGATCACCATTGCTAAGAGGATCCGCGAAGACGATCAGATCGAGCACTTGATCCTGGCGCTGGGAGCCAATAACGTCCTCGGCACCGTCGTAGACCTCAAGATCAAGGAGACCGGAGAAGATCCCCCGGGTCCCAACTCCGACCGCAACCTCTGGAGTCCCGCTGCCTTTCGCGAAGAGTTTCGTATCTTGGCAGAGCAGGTGGCGCAGATCGGCGCGGACAATGTATGCATCGCGACGGTGCCCCACATCACGATCCCGCCCATCACTCGCGGCGTCATGGAGAACCTCCGCCCGCTGCCTGACCGAGAGACGTACTTCGACTTCTACACCCGCTTCTGGATTCGTGATGACCGCTTCAACAAGGATCGCGATCCGCACCTGACCAAGCAACAGGCCATCACCATCGACGACCACATCGACCGATACAACGAGGTGATCATCGAGACCGCCGAGGCTCAGGGCTGGAAGGTCGTACACCTTTGCAAACTACTCGACGAGATCGCCTTTCGTAGAAACCACCAGACCCCGCCGCGCCCGCTGCCCCCGCCAATCAGAGACCTGACAACCGAGCTGTTTCGCATCCACCCCAACGGTCAGATCAGGAGCGGTGGTCTCTTCAGCCTCGACGGCGTCCACCCGACCACCTGCGGCCACGGCCTGATCGCGGACGAATACATCAAGGTGTTGCGGGAAGCGGATCCCAGTATCCCTAGAATCGACTTCGCGGAACTGCGCCGCTGGGACACCCTGGTCTCGAATCCTCCCCTGGTGCTCGATGACATCATGGGGATGCTAGAAACCCTGGAGAGAAAGTTCCACTTCTCCCGCTGGCTGGCGAAGTAGAACTCGCTCGACACCCGACGGCCCGCTTGCCTTGGGGGATGGTTTCCTGGCCGGCTTCTGTGTGATCCCCGCACCCTGCAAACTTCGCTTCATGGGGGTGTTCGGGCCATCCAGTATAATTAGACATTCCTCTCATGGGTCGATTTCCGAAGATTCGCTCCACCACAGTCTTGTGCATCCGCCGTAACGGCAAAGTCACGATGGCCGGCGACGGCCAGGTGACCATGGGCGGCGAGGTGATCAAGCACACCGCCCGCAAGATCCGCCGGCTGCGCGACGACAAGATCCTGGCCGGTTTCGCCGGCTCCACCGCGGACGCCTTGTCGCTCTTCGCGCGTTTTGAAGACAAGCTGCAGCAGTACGGCGGCAACCTCAGCCGCTCTGCCGTCGAGCTCGCCAAAGACTGGCGAACAGACAAGATGCTGCGCCACCTCGAGGCGTTGCTGCTCGTCGCCGACAAGAAAAACACGCTGCTCGTCAGCGGCACGGGCGATGTCATCGAGCCCGATGACGACGTGGCGGCCGTCGGCTCGGGCGGTCCGCTGGCCGTCGCCGCGGCGACGGCGCTGCTCAACCACACCAAGATGAGCGCTCGCCAGATCACCGAAGAAGCCATGCGCATCGCCGGCAAGATCTGCATCTATACCAACGACAACTTGAGTTTCGAGGAATTGGAGTAGTTCCTCCATGGTCATTTACCTCCCTGGGCAGTCCACTAAAGACGCCGTTGCGCTCGATGAGTTGACGCCGCGCGAAATCGTCAGCGAGCTCGACAAGCACGTCATCGGGCAGGCCGAAGCCAAACGCGCCGTCGCCATCGCTCTACGCAACCGCATTCGCCGCCGCAAGCTCGAGCCCGAGATGGCCGAAGAGGTCATGCCCAAGAACATCCTCATGATGGGCCCCACCGGCGTCGGTAAAACCGAAGTGGCCCGCCGCCTCGCTAGGCTTTCCAGCTCGCCCTTCCTCAAGGTCGAGGCCAGCAAGTTCACCGAAGTCGGGTACGTCGGACGAGATGTCGACGCCATGATCCGCGACCTCGTAGAGGTCGGGATCGACATGATCCGCGAGGAAAAGCTCGAGCTCGTCGCCGACCGCGCCGAAATCAACGCCGAAGAGCGGCTGCTCGACCTGCTCATGCCGCCGCAAGAAGAGGGCGAGCAGAACGTCGACAAGACCCGCGACAAGCTTCGCAACGCCTTGCGCGAGGGCAAGCTCGACGACCGCATGGTCGACATTGATGTCCGCGAGCGCAACATGCCCATCGAAATTGTCACCAATACGGGCGTCGAGGAGATGGACATCAACCTCCGCGACATGTTGCCGGGCCTGTTCGGCGGCAAGTCGCGCCGCCGCAAGATGCGCGTCGGCGAGGCTCTCGACTACCTCATCTCCGAAGAAGAGCAGCGCCTCGTCGACATGGACCAGGTCACCCGCCAGGCCATCGAGCGTGTC
>JAKZVK010000841.1:0-2846 GCA_047516085.1 Bryobacterales bacterium | reverse complement strand
GCTCTACCAGCATCCCGGCGTGGAGTTCCTGCATGTGCTGGAGGGGTCGCTCGACTACGGCTACGGCGGCACTGCCTACCGCCTGAACCCGGGCGACACCATGCAGATCCACGGCGAGGTGGCCCACGGTCCCGTCGAGCTAGTCGAGTTGCCGATACGGTTCATCTCCATCAAGGTCTACCCGGCCACCGAGCCGCGAACCGGGGCGGGAGGATGACGCGATGGGCCTGCTGACGATCGGCGTCGGCGAGGCAGGAGCGATGAGATGGGCCTGCTGATCGTCGCAGACTGGGTCGGCGAGGGCGGCGGCGCTGGACAGAGCACCGTGCTCTGGATCCTGCTGGCCGCGGCGGTGGGTCTCACGTTCTGGGAGTGCCGGGAGCGCGGCTACCGGCTCAAGGTCCTACTGTGGTGGGTGTCCTTCGTGGCCATCACCCACGTGCCGGGATACATAATCCTGCGGTTCTTCGTCCGCCCGCCTCGAGATGCCTGATCGCATCAGCCTCCGATCTGTTGGTCACCAAGATGCCTGAACACGAGCCGACGCCCGAAGAGCCGAAGAGTCTGGGTGGTCGCATCAGGTCCATTCCTGGACGCACGAAGCTGCTGCTCGCGGTGGGCGTGCTGCTGGCATTCATCTTCACTACAGGCCGCTGCTCCGGAGTCGAGATCGAGAAGGATCAGGCCATCGCCACAGCTCGCGCCGCTCTGGAGCGGTCCGAGGGTGCCTTCGTTCCGGAGCAGACCGCGACTCGGATCGTGCACCAGGGGGTCCCGACTTCAGCCATGTGGGTAGTGGTCTTCACCACCAGCGATCCGGACGGGGGGCGCAACGACTACCTGCGACGCGCCAACGTCTCGATCGACGCCAGGACCGGCGAAGTGTTCGACTTCGAAATCAACCGGATCGACAGCGGCTAGCCCGACAAGACAATCCGGCCGGACATAGCCGATCCCTCACGGATATCTGTTTCGCGCGCTTGCACCGTATGCCCGGCTGCCTGTCGGGGTTTCGATCTGTGCTAATGTGGCTCCGCCCGGCCGCCTGGCCGGTAAGCACAACGAAGAATTGGGGGTGAGTCGATGGACCCGACAACAACAGCGTTCACCGAATCTTACTACTTCTTCACCGTCGCCATCATGTGGCTGCTGCACGTGGGATTCATGACCTACGAAGCCGGCGTCAGCCGCCGCAAGAATGTCATGTCGACGGCAATGAAGAACATCATGACGATCGCCGTGGTGACGCCGACGTTCTACTACTTCGGCTGGTACGTGTACTTCTGCATGCAGGAAGGCCTGAAGTTCACCGTCGACGGCACAGGTGGCGGCAAGGCCGGCGCGGACGCCTACTTCTGCGGATCCGGCTACGGCGTTCCGTGGGACGGCTCCATGGGACCGAATCTCGGGGACAACATCAGCGGCGTGTTCTGGGCCGCCTTCGTGCTGTTCTCCTGGACGACGGGATCGATCATGTCGGGCGCGGTGATCGAGCGCATCCGCATCTCGGCCTACCTGTGGCTGACCGCCCTCATGGGCGGCCTGGTCTGGGTGGTGGCCGCAGCTTGGGGATGGAGCTACGGCGGCTGGCTGACAACTCACTTCGGCTACCACGACTTCGCCGCCTCCGGTGTGGTGCACGGCATCGCCGGCATCTTCGCCCTGGGCATTCTGTTCAACCTGGGACCGAGGATCGGCAAGTATGACAGCGACGGGGGAGCGCGGGCTTTCAAGCCCCACAACCTCCACCTCACGCTGATGGGGCTGATGATCATCTTCACAGCCTTCTACGCGTTCTACGCCGCTTGTCTGGCGATCTTTGTAGGTGACACGATCTGGGCGAACATCTACTGGAGCCCGGCCACGCTGTCGGCCATCACCTTCACCATCACGATGGGCTTCGCGGGCGGCTTCGCCGGCGGCTACATCTTCGCCAAGGGCGACCCGTTCTGGACCCTGTCCGGCGGGCTGGCCGGCGTGGTGGCGGTCTCGGCTGGAGCCGACATCTACAGCCCGTCGCTGGTGCTGCTCCTCGCCTTCTTCTCGGCAGGGCTCGCCTACCATGCTGCCAACTGGCTCGAGCGGAAGGCTCGCATCGACGACGCGGTCGGCGCGGTCGCCGTCCACGGCGTGATGGGCATGTGGGGCGTGATGGTCGTCGGCATCTTCGCCGCCGGCTTCCCGACAGGCGCCAACAATGTCGAGACATCCTTCTTCGGACAGCTGGTGGGCGTCACCACCCTGTTCCCGCTGGCGTTCCTCACCGGCTACGTCGGCTCCTGGATCCTGAAGAAGTTCAACCTGCTGCGGGTGCCGCCCGCGGTGGAGATCGAGGGCCTCGACATGGCCGAGTACCAGACGGACTTCTACCCGGAGTTCGGACGGGCCGACGAGCCCATCATCCACGCCGACGGCTCGGAAGAGGCCGCCGACGCGACGCTGAGAGCGGCCTACGCCGCCAACCGCTAGTCGGGTGTCCGCCTCATGGCTTCAGTTCGCCGCCGTAATCGTCCTCATGTACTTGGTGGTTGCCGCCGCCGGGTACTGGGGGCAGCGGAGGCGGGCCCAGCTGAGGCGACACGGCACTACCGACACAACCACTGACAATTCTCAGAACTAAAGGAGAACCGAATGAACACATTCCCCTATGACAGTTGGGCGGCGGCCCTTGAAGCCGCTGACGGCACGACTGGCTACTTCACGTGGGGTCCGGGCGGCAACACCGCCTCGGTTGTCATCAGCCTTCTCGCCATCGTGCTCTCGGTGACGATGGCGGTGCTGGTGACCGTGCGCGAGGACAAGGTGCTCAACGAGGCGGCCGATCGGCTCGCCGACAAGTACAGCTG
>JAKZVK010000840.1:0-4810 GCA_047516085.1 Bryobacterales bacterium | reverse complement strand
CAGGGAGAAGACCAACTTCTTGGCTGGCGAGAGTTTCGCGGCCTGAGAACGGTCGGCCACCGCGCGCCCGGCGTCGGAGCCGCGCTTCCTGGGTGCCCGTTTCACTGCGAGGATCCCATCAGAATCCTTGACTTCAGAATCCTACTGTGGCGCGGCCTCGGAATCGAGAACTCCCAAAGGCATGGTCGAAAGATTTCTCTAGCAGCAGCTTAGATTCGGGCTTGCACTGAGTATACGGCAGACACGGCGCTGCCACTCATCCTGCGGGGAGCGCATCCTCCCGCCGGTGGAAGAGTCTCGCGAACTCCCATAGCAGCCCGTGGTGAAAGCGAGGTTTCTTGTCACGCCCGTTAGACACACCCACCTGTTGCGGCAGGTCGAGCAGGCGGGCACGGCATGCCGTGCCCCTACATTGCGATTCGCGCGGTTCTCGTTCTCGCCACGGGCTGCTAGGTGACCTCTCGCGTTGACACCCACCGACCCCCCTGATAGATTGGCGGCTAAGAGGTTTCGATGAATACCATCGTGAAGGTATGGGCCTTGATGCTGGCTCTTGGCTGGGTTTCGTTAGGCTCTAGCTCGTTGTGGGCCGCAGCCGTTGGGGATCAGGCCAAGCTCGAATTCTTCGAGATGAAGATCCGGCCGCTGCTGGCCAACACGTGCTACGCCTGCCACACAAACTCAAAGATGGGCGGGCTGCGGCTCGACTCGCGCCAGGCGATGGTTCGTGGTGGAAGCTCCGGCCCGGCGATTCGGCCCGGCAACGCCACGGGAAGCATCATGATTCAGGCCGTCACGCACACCCACGACAGCCTCAAGATGCCGCCGACGGGCCAGAAGCTGACCGATGACCAGATTGCAGCTCTCACGACGTGGGTGCAGGACGGGGCCGCCTGGCCCGACGAAGATCTCCCGCCGACGATGGGCGAAACCAGCAAGTATGAGATCCGGCCCGAGCAGCGCGCGTTTTGGTCGTTCCGACCGGTGTCGAAACCGGGTCTGCCGGCGGTGAAGAATAAGCCGTGGGTCCGCCAGCCAGCCGACCGCTTCGTCCTGGCCAAACTCGAATCCGAGGGCCTCGAGCCCGTGCCGGCGGCGGACAAGCGGACGCTGATCCGTCGAGCGACGTTTGACCTGATCGGGCTGCCGCCCACGCCGGAGGAGATCGCGGCCTTCCTCGCCGACGATTCGCCCAAGGCCTTCGAGACCGTGGTCGAACGCTTGCTCGCTTCGCCCCACTATGGGGAACGTTGGGGGCGTTATTGGCTCGACCTGGCGCGTTACTCCGACGGCAAGCTTGGCACTCGCGTGGATGATCCCTACCCCAACGCCTACCGCTATCGCGATTGGGTCATCCAGGCTTTCAACGACGACTTGCCCTACGATCAGTTCGTCCGCGCGCAGCTTGCCGCGGATCTACTGCCTGGGCCGCAGCGCGAGAAGCATCTCGCGGCGCTCGGCTTCCATGCCTTCGTACCGAGGGGCGATGACCGCGTGGATGTGACGACCAGGACCTTCTTGGGTCTGACCGTCGGTTGCGCCCAGTGCCACGACCACAAGTACGACCCAATCCCCACCAAAGACTTCTACTCGCTGCAGGGTGTTTTCTCGAGCAGTGCGTATCACGAATATCCGCTGGCGCCCGAGGAGCGTGTCAAGGCCTACAAGAAGGCAAAGAAAGCCATCGCCGACAAGAAGGCCGCGATCACAGAGTTCATTGAGAAGCAATCGGCGCAGTTGGCCGACGTGTTGTTTGAACAGACGGCCGAGTACATGACCGCCGCTTGGCACGTGATGAGCGGCGCCCAGCCCGATGCGGCCGCGGCTGCCGCCAAGGACGGACTGATTCCGGAAGTTGTCGAGAGGTGGGTCGTCTACCTGAAGTCGGACAAGGAGCACGAGCGCCTTGACGAGTTCGATGCTGCGGTCGCCCGAGGCGCAACGCTCGAGCAGGTGACGGAACTCGCCGAAGAGGCCGAGAGGCTGGCCGTCGCCATCAACACCGAGAAGAAAGAGCTCGAAGACCGCAACTACGTCAAGCTCGGCGGGGCCAAAGGCGTGGCCGACGAGCGGACCCGCCAGTACACCAACCTCGAGTTTCTCGACCTCAAGAAGTGGTACCTCTGGCGCGACTTGGCGTTCGAGCCCAACACGCGGAACGGTTTCCGGTTCGAGGGCGGTGTTTTCTACTTTGGGGAGAAAGCGGCCGACCGGGAGGGAGTCGCGGAGGAAGGCAGAAAGATCGACCGCTTCTTGAGCGGTGTGTGGAAGCAGCATCTCGATCGCCTGCGGACCGAGTTGAAGCAGCTCGAAGAGGCGCTACCGGAAGCGTACCCGTTCGTGCACGGATATAAAGAGGCCGAGAAGATCAAAGACTTGCAGGTGCACATCCGCGGTAACGAAGACGACCTCGGCGAGCTGGCGCCGCGGCGGTTCCTGCACATCTTGAGCGCGGTGGAGCCGGAACCGTTCGAGCACGGCAGCGGTCGCCTGGAGTTGGCCGACCGTATCGCCGACCCCGAAAACCCACTGACGGCCCGGGTGATGGTGAACCGCATCTGGCAGCATCACTTTGGTCAGGGCCTTGTGCGCACGCCGAGCAACTTCGGGCAGCTTGGCGAGCGGCCGACCCATCCCGAATTGCTCGACTACCTGGCGGCGCGCTTCGTGGAAGGCGGCTGGTCGATGAAGGCCGTCCATCGCGAGATCATGCTGTCTTCGACTTACCGGCTGAGCAGCGGGCACATTGCCACGAACTTCGAGCGAGATCCTGACAATAAGTTGCTGTGGCGAGCGAACCTGATCAACCGCTTGGACGCCGAAGCCCTGCGGGACGCGATTCTCGCCGTAGCGGGAAGCCTCGACCGAACCCAGGGCGGCGAGCCTGAAGACTTCAAGGACGACAATCACCGCCGCACCGTATATGTACGCGTTCGGCGCACGCAACCCAACCGCGCGATGACGCTGTTCGACTTCCCAGACCCCAATAACACCAGCGAGAAACGCCTCGTGACCGTGGGTCCCATGCAGCGGCTTTACTTCCTCAACAGCAGCTTCGTGATGGGCCAGGCCGAGGCCTTGGCGAAGCGCTTGGCCGGCGAGGCCGGGGACAACGACCGGGCCAGGATCAAGCGCGCCTATGAACTGCTCTACGGCCGTTTGCCGTCGAAGGATGAGACTACGGCCGGGCTCAAGTATCTCAAGGCGTCGTCGAAGGCTTGGACTCAGTACGCCCAGGTACTGCTGGCGTCGACCGAGTTTAGCTCCATCAACTAGAGGCCCTCGCGCAGGTTCGAAGCGGGCGGAGACAGCGCTCCGCCCCTACGGCTTCTTGCGTAGGTACCCGCCCCGGTTGAACGACATGAGCAGTTTCTCCCTACCTCTGTCGACGACGAACCGATTGTCCTCTGCCAGGAAAGCTTCGAGGGCCTCGTTGGGACCGGGTCCCCAGTCGGGCAGGATCGGGTTGCCGTTGAAGTGGGTGTCTTCGACAACCAGGTAGGACCCTGCCGTGACGAGTTCGCTGTAGATGCGCAGCTCGGCCAAGACGTGGTCGCGGCGGTGGTCGGAGTCGAGAGCCACCATGACCGTATTGCCTTCCCGGATGAACGATTTCACCTGCTCGACGATCTCCTCGGAAGTCGAGGAGCCCAGCAGGTAGTGGACCCTCGGGTGCTCGGGCCGCGCCTCGTGCTCGACGATGTCGATGCTCACCACTTGGCCGTGTCCGACCGCGTCGAGTATCGACGCTAGGAAGAACGCGCTGCCGCCTTTGTACGTTCCCGCTTCCACGATCACATCGGGACGAACCTCGTGGACGATCTCTTGGAAGATCCACAGGTCGAGCGGACATTTTTGGACGGGCACGCCCATCCAGGTCGTGTTGTTGTAGGTGCCGAAGTGATAGTAGAGCCGGTGGAAATGGTTGACGATGCTCCGTTGGACGCTCTCGTGGATCGTCGGTATCCCCACGGTGAGGAGGACGCCCACAACGGGCAGGGCGAGAAGCGGAGCCCGGAATCGCCCCGCGGCGGCCGTGGCATGAAACGTGGCCAGCAAGACCGGCGTCCAGCAAGGGTCGATGTAGTCGAAGCGCGCGAGTGCGATGGGTAGGGCGGTGGCGACGAGCAAGACGGCGGCCTTGGCCACGGTCAGCCCGCGGAGCCGGCCCACGAGGGCGGCGTTCCGTCCTGCCGACGCCACCCATATCGCCACCGACAGCCACACAACCGCCCCGAGCAGAAACGACAGATGATCCGCGTGGACGAAGGAATGAGAGGCGGCTCGCTGGAGCCCCCACAGAAAAGCCAGTAGCGCGACAACGAGCGGCGCCCGACGCCACCATCCTTCACGGTCCATGCCCGGTCTCCTTGCCCAGGACGGAACAATCCCGGAACAGAGAGCATACCAGCCGGGCCCTCAGATGCCGGCCGGTGGGGCCTCACCGAGACGCGATGGGGGGAGGGGCCCGGACCGATTGCCGCGAAGATCGATCACCTCATCACAAGTTTCGCGGGAACGTGACGAATACTACAAAGTGTTGTAAGATGCCAATGGTTGCTGTTAGTGGCCGAAGCACGGCTTCCGCAGCGGCCTGCTTGGAGGTAGTGGCATGACACGACGGGAAGCCTTGAGCGTGATGGGTGCCGGGTTCGGCTCGGTGGGTTTCGCCGGGGTGGCTGGTGCAGCCACCGGAAACGCAACCCTCGCCACGCAGCAGCCGCACTTCGCCCCCAAAGCCAAGCACGTCATCTTCCTGTTCCTCAACGGCGGCATGTCGCAGGTCGATACCTTCGACCCCAAGCCGATG
>JAKZVK010000839.1:0-2754 GCA_047516085.1 Bryobacterales bacterium | reverse complement strand
TCGGGCACGTCGGCCGCCGTAGACGGGACATAGAAGCCATCGAGCTCACGTGCGTAGGTGTTGTCGAAGTCGAATCCATCATTCACCATCAGACCCTCCTGAGCACCCTCGAGGCAACGAGCCCTGGTCGGACAGCAGCATGGCTGCGAGCGGGCGAGCCACGTACTGGCCGAAGTCGAGGACTCGGATCCCATCGAGGGCGCTGCTCATCGTCGTCTCTCGTCGTGCCTGCGGACGCTAGCACAGGGGTGAAGTGCGGCCGCCGGTTGTCAGTGAGTCGACGGAAGTGGGTATCGAGACTGGCCGCGAAGCTTGTCGATAGAATGAGTGGCTACCGATACAATCGGCCCCCCAAGATGACTAACGAAGTCTATAAACACTATGGGTATGAGTTCTCCCTGTACTCCGGAAAAACCAGGGCCTATTTGCGTTACAAGGATATCCCGTTCGAGGAGATCACGACCACGCGTCAAATGCGTCGAGAGGTGTTGCTTGGGTTCAAGGGGTCGTCGCAACGTTGCCTTGGTGAGCAGAGTGTACAAACTCATCGAAGACTTCGGCAGGGGTTCTGAGCGGTCACGGTTTCGTGGACACCAAGTTAAGCCCCATCGGGGCAGTTCCTATTCTGCATCAGTTCGGGTAGTCAGCTTCGGACGAGGCTGTGCGAGGTTCGGGGAGCGCAGCCTCCCTTCGGATCCGACCGCCGGTCGCGCGTGAGTTCACGCTGCCCCTTCGAAGGCCTCGGGGCTCAGGAATCCGAGCGTCGAATGCTGGCGTCTCAGGTTGTAGAACACTTCGAGGTAAGAAACCGCTTCGTCGTGAGCTCGCTGACGAGTCTCGAAGGGTCGGTCCCAGACCTCGGTCTTGAGACTGTCGAAGAAGCTCTCCAAGACCGCATTGTCATAACAATTTCCGACGCCGGACATGCTGCAGCGAAACCGCAGCTCAGCCAGCCGATCCTGGTAAGCCTTCGAGGCGTACTGCTTGGGTTCAAGGAGTCGTCGCAGCGTTGCCTTGGTGAGCAGAGTGTACAAGCTCATCGAAGACTTCGGCAGGGGTTCTCCAGCCGAGGGTCTTGCGGGGTCGGCCGTTGAGTGCGAGCGCGACCGCGGCGAGGTCGTCGCAGGAGTATCTGACAAGGTCGGTGCCCTTCGGGAAGTACTGGCGTAGTAGTCCGTTGGTGTTCTCGTTGGTGCCCCGCTGCCAGGGGCTGTGCGGGTCGCAGAAGTAGATCGCGAGGCCGGTATCGACGCGGAGTTGAGCGTGTTGAGCCATCTCGGCGCCCTGGTCCCAGGTCAAGGACCGGCGGAGCTGCTCGGGCAGCGTGGTGATTGACACCGCGATCGCGTCACGGACGGCTTCGGCGCCGTGCCCGGCGAGGGCCGGCCCGTTCTTCACCCTCGATTCGGTCCCGTGCCCTTCCATGCGGGGCAGGTGCAGCAGCATCGTGAACCGCGTAGTGCGTTCGACGAGGGTCCCGATCGCTGAGCTCTCGAGCCCGACGATCAGGTCGCCTTCCCAGTGACCCGGCACGGCCCTGTCGCCGGCTTCGGCGGGGCGTTCGCTGATCATGATCTCCGGAGTTACAAATTTCTTGCCTCTCCCCCGGGTTCGCGCATGCGGCACTCGTAGCGCTCGCCCGGTTCGCAGGCACGCGACGAGCTCGCGTTTGAGGGCTCCTCGACCTTGGATGTAGAGCGCTTGGTAGATCGCCTCGTGAGAGATCCGCATCGACTCATTATGGGGGAAATCAATCCGAAGCCGGTTCGAGATCTGCTCCGGACTCCAGGATTTCGCCCAACGCCGATCCTGGCGACGGCCGTGCCGACGGCCGATCCAACGCACATCCGGACCCGGCACCAGCTCCCCGTCAGGCCTTGCGATCACGCCGGCGAGGCGGTTCTGCACGTACTCACGCAAGGCATCGTTCGCGGCAAGCTTGGAGACCTTCGGACGGCTGGCGCGCCGCTCCGCGTGCCACTGCGCAGTCGTGGCCCGATAAGTTACGGCACGGCTGCGAGTCGCCGCGTTGCGGCGCAGCTCCCGCGAAATCGTCGACGGTGAACGACCCAGGCGGCGAGCGATCTCACGTACCCCAACATGCTGAGCGTGAAGGATGGCGATCTCTTCACGCTCGGCGAACGACAGATAACGCCCCGACACCGGAGCCAACGAGATAGGTCGCATTCCACCAGCTTGCCTGAACCATCTCGACCCGACAGCCGGCGACACCCCAGCCTCTGTTGCGGCGTCCTCGCTGGACGCCCCACGAGCGATCGTCTCCCAGAACCGGATCCGGTCCTCGCGCCGCGCTGTCGAGGGCCGGCCAGGTGACCGCATCTGGCCACGCATCGCTCGAATCGCACCCTGACACTTGCCAACTCCCATCGAAACACCTCCATCACGAGATGTTGCGACGACCAGTTGAATCCGCCTTGACTCCCGCGATCCGAGTGATGCAGGAGACCTCGGCCGGATCGACGTCGGCGAACAGCGTTCTCGAGTGCTTCAAGGGGGAGCGAACGATCCAAGCTCGATGACAACGACCAACCCACGACGAAGCGCGAGTGCAGATCCAGCAAGACCGCCAGATAGAGCCATCCTTCGCGGGTTCGCAGATAGGTGATATCGCCCGCCCAAACGGTGTCAGGGGTCTCCACGAAGAAGTCTTGCGCCAACAGGTTCGGGGCAACCGGATCCGAAGGCTCCGAGTCTGTTGTCGTCTTGAACCGCCGGGCCTTCTTGCCGGCGAGC
>JAKZVK010000838.1:0-3172 GCA_047516085.1 Bryobacterales bacterium | reverse complement strand
ATTGACGACTACATCGCCCAGCACAACGAGCATCCCACGCCCTTCATCTGGACCGCGACCGCCTCCGACATCCTCGAGAAAGTCAAGCGCGGACGTGCCGCCCTGCATAAGGTGCAATCTGCTTGACGCACTACACTAGTGAGTTTGTGCGGTGCTCCCCTATTCGGCCAAACCCCAGTCGGCAACCCGCGCCGATTCTCGATCCGCGAACAACCCTATCAGCCGGCGGAAGAGTGCCTGCCGTGCCATCAGCGCCAGTACGACGAGCTGCTTAGCTCCGTCAAATCGGGCTATCGAAACGTCAGTCCGCTGTTCAACTCGCTGGAGTTGGCCGGGAACTTTCTCAACGGCGGACTGCTGCGGCCGGTCTACGGTGACAGCATCTCGAGGCAGACGACGACGGGAGAGCCGCTGACCAGCAACATGGTCAGCACCCCGGTCTTCACGGATGTGACACAAGTGGCCGCGGGCTTCTGTATCGGCTGCCACAACCCCCACCTGATCTTGATGGGCGAGGACCCCGAAAAGCGGGAGATCCCGCAGTTGGACGGCGTGGGCGCTGACTTCCGCCCGGACTTGATCCGGCCCTTGCGTGACTACCACCTGGTGGACGCCGGTGGGCGTCAGATCTTGGCCACCGAGATCGGCGGGCCGCCTCCGCCGGGCGCGAAGCCGTCCTTGGGAGCGTCCGGCATCACTTGCGATGTCTGCCACAATGTCACGGCCCCTGATCTCGACCGCAGTCCCGGGCGCGACGGGCTTGCCAACGGAAGTATGGAACTGGTCCCCTCGCTGAGCAAGGTCGGCCCGTTTCGATTCGCCGCGCCGGCCAAAGATACATTCCACGTATCCAGTCAAGATCCTGAGCGCATCGCGTACCTGCGCAGCAGCGACTTCTGCGGCGGCTGCCATGACGTGCGCGTGCCGGGCGGCGGTTCGCTAACGCACAAGGAAGTGAATCGCAATCCGCCCAGCGAAGGCGTCAACCTGTATCGCTTGGAGAATCTGAACACCGAGTGGCTGACCGGCCCGTACAACAGCACCGACAATCCGTTCGGACGCGTCGTGCGCTGCCAGGACTGCCACATGTCGCAGTTCCCCTACGGCGGCGACTCGACCTACGACGTCGGCGGCCTGAAGATCACCAGCCCCACGCCGGGGGTGTTCGCGACTGACTTTGCCGCGGTCCCGGGGATCTCCACCGATCTCAACTTCCCATTGCAGAAACGTCCCGTGTCGAATCACTACTTCACGGGCGTCGATGTGCCGCTGTTGCGCACCGAGGAGTTGCGCGCGCGGTCGCGGCCCAATTACCCGGACGTGAACGAGCCGGGCGCGGACGAGCGCGGGTTCCCGAACTCCCTCGCGACGCGGCGGGAGGACTTGCTGAAGGCCTCCGTGCGGCTCAGCCTCGACACGACCGACGATAGCGCGCAAACGGGAGATTCGTTCATGGTGCGGTTGACGGCGGTGGCGCTCACGGGCCATCGTTTCCCGTCCGGATTCTCGCAAGAGCGAACCGCGTACGTGGAGTTGAGCGTCAAGGATAACCGCGGGTTCCTGCTCTACCAGTCGGGGTATCTCGTCGACAAGCCGCATCCGGAAACGGGTGAGATGGAACCGGACGGCAATCTGAGCGATGAGGATCTCGAGCACCTGCAAGTGATTGTCGACCCGGGCCGGCCGGCCGCGCCGGGTGAGCCTCCGCAGTCGTACCAGCCCGGCCACACGAACCAGGTGTTCGCCTTGGGTCCCGACAATGGACCGGAGGCGCGCATCTTCGCGGGCGAGCCCAATGGCGTGGTTCTGTGGCGCAACGAGCTGACGCGGATCTTCCTTCCGGAACGTCCCGAGACCCCTGGGCTCGACGCTCTGCCCGCGGACCGGCTCGGCCGTAAGGACGCAAACGGTGACGAGTTCGTGGCCGAACGGCCGCATTTCGAGGAGACCTTCAGCGCCGGCTTCGCCAACTCGGTGGACAACTATCGCGCGCTTCCCCCGCTGCGGCCCACAACCTACCGCTACGAGGTGAAACTGCCCAAGCCCGAGGAGTTGGAGTTGCTGGGAGTGGAGCTCGAAGGACCGTTGCACGTGCGCGCGCAGGTGAACTTCCTCCACTTCCCGCCTTTGTTTCTGCGCTTCCTGACGCGTACGACGTCGGCCAAAGGCCCGGCCGGACACGACTTCAATCTGGTGGACGAGAAGTTGATGGACGATTTACTGGTGAACGTGAAAGACATCGCCAACGCGGAGACGACGGTCAACCTGGTGAACTGACGTGAAGACGCAAAAGCCAAACCTGCTGGTCGCCTGCTGCGCGCTGGGTGTATTGCTGTCGATGATCGTGTTGAGCCAGGACGCTGGGTTGTCCCAGTCCGGCGGGGGCGGGCAGGCGCGGGAAGTCACGCGCGAGAACAACCCGAACTACCCACCGCGCAATCCGTTCTATTTCGAGGGCAAGATCGACTACGAATTACTGGGCATCGACGAGCCGGCCAATGCCTGGGAGTTCATGCAGCGCGGCATCCATAAGCAGGATGATCTGGAGGATTACGAGGCAGCCATTCAGGACTACCGTCGGGCGCTCGATCTCAACAGCCTAGCCAACGACACCTGTCAGCTCGTCGATCAAAGGACTGCGAATTTCGGCGACCTCGATCCGCCGCCCTGCATCTTCACGCTCAGGTTGAGGCTCGGCTATCTGCTGATCCACGACGACCCGGAAGAGTCGATCCGGCTGTTCAAGGAAGTTCTGGAGATCGACCCGTTGCGGCTCGAAGTCAACTTCCTGATCGCCGAGGCCTACGAGATCGCGGCGGAAGAAGCCGCGACCGAGGCCGAGAAAGAGGAATTGTACGAGAAGGCCATCGAAGCGGCGCAGGCCGAGCTGGCTCTGACCCCGCCGGTGAACGACCCGAGCCTGAGCCCGGATGAAGCCAACAACGCGCACACGCACTGGCTGCTGGCCGAGATCTATGAGAAGCAGGAACGGTATGGCGAGGCCATCGGGGCCTTCCAGGACTATCTGAAAGCGACCCGCTGGCACAGCGACGTGTTGCCCTGGAGAATCCCGCTCGCAGAGAAGAAGATCGAAGAGTTGGCCCAAGCGAAATTGGCTCAGAATCCGGC
Organism: Bryobacterales bacterium; assembly: GCA_047516085.1. Classification (GTDB taxonomy): domain Bacteria; phylum Acidobacteriota; class Terriglobia; order Bryobacterales; family UBA6623; genus JAKZVK01. The sequence continues at coordinate 43 of JAKZVK010000838.1, read as the reverse complement.
GGGGCGCGCGACGCACCGCGGCCGGGTCCGTTGAGCCGCTCGC
>JAKZVK010000837.1:0-3745 GCA_047516085.1 Bryobacterales bacterium | reverse complement strand
CTCCGGGAGGAGAATCGGGTCCTCCGGGAGCACCTGGGCCCTCGGCCGCTTCGTCGGACCGATGCCCAACGCCGTCGACTCGCCGTGCGCGGCCAGAAACTCGGACGGCGCGTCTTGATGCAGGTCGCCGGCATCGTGTGGGTGGCGAATTCGTAAGAATTCGATCTATCGCTCGATCTTCATGTCGCGGGAGCCGGAACCATCCGCGAAGTTCTCGCGATGGCGTGCGTGAGATGTGTTGCTGAAGTACTGCCCTGTAATGTGCACCACTGACGGCATCACGGTGCGGTGCGCTGCCGAGTAGCTGCGCAGCTTGTCCGTGATCAGACGGCGAGGCTCCCGGCCTTGTCCTTTCAACAGCTTACGGAAGAACCGCGCGGCCGCCCGGCGATCGCGGCGCGACTGGACCAAGATGTCACACGGTGACACCTCGTTCGGCGAGGAGATCCTCGACATCTCGGAAACTCAAGCAGAAGCGATGGTAGAGCCAGACTGCGTGACTGATGATCTCTGGCGGAAAACTGGATCCGTGGTAGCTACGAGCAGGGCGCGTCATCGCCCTACTCTGTCAGCCGCTCGTCAACTTGACAATGCCCTCGGGGCGCTCCGCATCCGGACTTCGTCACGCCGTCGCGGCCGCGCGTCTAGGGCTACGCAAGGTGGACTGATTGATTCGCTTCCGGCCCGAAACGCGCTAGAATGGAGCGTTGAGCGGTTTGCGTTGCCCGCGTACCTTCGCGCGTCCGCGTGAGGGGCGCTTGTCCGCTGTGGCGCGAGTTCGCATCCGGTCTGGCTGGGCGCCAGCGGAACCTGTTGTCCTTCATGCTTTCACGTTCGTTTGGCTACTGCGTCTGCCTCCTTGCGCTCATCTCGTCGGCGTCACCGGTCGCCGCTCAGGATGAACTGTCCGCCCTCCCGCGCTCCTTCCCGGCGCTGCAACTGACTCCCGAAGAACAGATCGAGCTCGACGGCTTGCTGACCGAATCGGCCTGGGACCGGGCTGAGCCAGCGGGGGAGTTCATCCAGCAGGAGCCAACCGAGGGCGGTGTGCCGACCGAGCGGACGGAGGTCTACGTTCTCTACAGTCGCGATGTCCTCTACATCGGTGCGATCTTGTACGACAGCGAGCCCGAAGGGATCCTCGGCCACCAGAAGCAGCGCGACCAGGGCCTCGGTTCCGACGATCGGTTCATGTGGATGCTTGACACGTTCCTGGACGGGCGGACCGGCTACTTCTTCGAGACCAACCCGGCCGGCTTGTTGGGTGACGGCCTGATGCGTGCCAGCAGCGGCCGCTTCGGCGTGTCGAAGGAGTGGGACGGCATCTGGAACGTGAAGACCGCCCACGGCGACTACGGGTGGTCGCTGGAGATCGAAATTCCGTTTCGCACGCTCAACTTCGATGAGTCGCTCGATACCTGGGGGATTAACTTCCAACGCACCGTCCGCCGGAAGCAGGAGGAGATGCTCTGGTCGGGCCACCGCCGGAACCAGGGGCTGTTCCGCGCGATCCACGCGGGGCGGCTGACCGGTCTCACCGGCATAACGCAGGGGCTGGGTCTCGAGGTGAAGCCCTACGGTGCGACGGCCTGGCGCGAAGTCGTCGACGAAGGCACCGAGGTGCCGGCCGACGTCGGGTTCGACTTAAACTACAACCTCACGTCGAGTCTCAAGACCGCCGTCAGCGTGAACACCGACTTTGCCGAAACCGAGGTCGACCGGCGGCGGGTTAACCTCACGCGTTTCCCACTGTTCTTCCCGGAGCAACGCGACTTCTTCCTCGAGAACGCGGGCGTTTTCAACTTTTCACGGGCCAGCGGGGTGATCCCGTTCTTCAGCCGGACCATCGGGCTGGCCGGCGGCAAGGAAGTGCCGATCGTCTTCGGCAGCCGCCTCACCGGACAGGCTGGGGCGCACGATCTCGGGTTCCTGCAGGTGCGTACCGATGAGAGCGACGAGTTGGGGACCGAGGACTTCACGATTGGTCGGGTGAAGCGGAACTTCTGGCGCCAATCGACGATCGGCGCCATTTACACGCGGCGGGCGACCGGCGCGCTGGAAGAGGACCTCGGGCCGCTCGATCGGCATACCGTGGGTGCCGATCTCGATCTGGTTACCTCGACCTTCCTCGGCGACAAGAACCTGCAGTTCGAGGCGTTCTATGTCTGGCACAACGACCCCGAGCGCGACGGGACCTCGGGCACGGCTGACCGGTCGGCGCGCGGCATCCGGTTCAACTATCCGAACGACATCTGGCGGGCCCACGTGTCGTTCCGGGAGCTGGGGGACGCGTTCGATCCCGCCATGGGCTTCACGCGGCGCAACGGTTTCCGTCGTGTCCAGCCGTCGCTCACGTGGGCGCCGCGGCCAGAGCGGTGGGAGAGCGTCCGGCAGATGGAGTTCGAGGTCTTTTACGAGCACCTGCTCGACCTGGAAAACGTGCTGCAGACGCGGCGCACCAATTTCACGCTGTTCCAGACGCGGTTCCAGAGCGGCGATTGGTTCGCGGTCCGCTCCAACAACACGTTCGAGCGACTCGAGGAGCCGTTCGAGATCAGCGACGGCGTCGTGCTGCCGATCGGGGAGTATCGCTTCAGCGAGTTCCGGTTCGACGCCCGCACGGCCAATCAGCGGATGGTCTCTGGCAACATCGGCTTCAGGAAGGGGGAGTTCTGGTCGGGGAACGGCAGGTCGACGAACTTCGGCCTTACCGTCAGGCCGCACCAGGGGATCACGCTCTCGACCAACTACCGGCACGATGACGTCGACCTGCCGGAAGGCGCGTTTACGACCGATCTGGTGCGGGTGTCCGGCGCCTGGCACCTCAGTCCTTGGACTTCGGTGACGAGCAACGTGCAGTACGACACCGTGAGTGAGGTCGTCGGCCTGTTCACCCGGTTGCGCTGGATTCTGACGCCGGGCAGCGACTTCTTCTTCGTTTACACCCAGAACTGGCAGTACGATCCAGCCGCCATTCGCGATCGTTTCCTGACCCTCTCTCGCGGCGCGACGACGAAGATGAACTACACACATCGGTTCTAGGTAGACTCTCGGCTTTCGGCTCTCGGCAGGGCGCTACGGCGTCGTGAACACTTCGTCGGGCATCGCGTTGGCGGCGACGATCTCTTCCATGAGGTGTACTCCAGGACTTGCAGCATGAGCTGTACGGTAAAATGAGGCCGCGCCAAGCGGTAAGGAGCGTGACCATGGATAGACGGACCCTGCTCAAGACCGGCGGCCTCGGACTCCTCGGACTTGGCTTCGGCGGCTGCGCGACGCGAACACTACCCGCGGCCCGCCCCGCGTGGGCGACCATTCCACTGGCACCGGTGAAGGCGGGTTCAGGGGCAGCATCGACGGCCCCTACGGCCTGGTGCAGGTGTCCATGAACCCCCGTCGCGACGGGATCGCCTTGAGCGGCGCTGGCAATGCCCGGGGTGACTGGACGATGGAGCCGAACGGGGAGGCGGTGCGGCAGGTCGTCTAGGGCGCGATTTCCCTGTCGCAGGCGATGCTGGCCGTCCCACCCAGTGCGCGGCTGGTAAGTGCGGCGCCCCGAGGGTCGGCGCCGACCGTCGAAAGCTTCTTCGATCGCGAGTCGTAGTCTGGGGACGAGCGCGCTGGCCGCTCGGGCGAGACTGTCACTTCCACGTGGGCGTTGGTCCAGCAGCAGTGGAAACCGCCGCAGGGCACTGACGCCCCTATATGTCAAGACACTCCTTCAGGCGGCCTGGATGATCTCTTG
>JAKZVK010000836.1:0-6506 GCA_047516085.1 Bryobacterales bacterium | reverse complement strand
GCAACTCGAGAGTGAGAACTACGGCAAGCCGGTACGGCTCATCGAAGGCGGGCGCAACCGGCAGGAGTCAGTGGGCAACTGCTTGGCGCACGCGCCGGCGGACGCCGACGTGGTTGCCGTCCATGACGCGGTGCGGCCCTTTGTGACGATCGAGCAGATCGAGCAGGCCGTTGAGAAGGCTGCCGAGACCGGTGCCGCTATCCTCGGCATTCCGCCCGTGGACACGATCAAGCAGGTCGATCGAACGATCATTCAGTCGACCCTGCTGCGCGAGCGCATCGTCCTGGCTCAAACGCCCCAAGTCTTTCGCTTGTCGTTGCTCAAGGAGGCTTTCGAGCAGGCCCATAGCGACGGTTTTATCGGCACGGACGAAGCTAGTCTCGTTGAGCACTTGGGCGAATCGGTTCATGTCGTGCTGGGCAGCGACCGCAACATCAAGATCACACGGCCGAGCGACATGGCTTTGGCAAACCTCTTTTACGAAGAAGAGCAGCAGGGCGGTTCCGATCGGTCTCCAGCGGAGAGCCGATGAGCGTGGACTACCGCACCGGCATCGGATACGACTCCCACCGCCTGGTCGAAGGGCGCAAGCTGATTCTCGGCGGCATCGAGATTCCGTTCGAAAAGGGCTTGTCGGGACACTCCGACGCCGACATTCTGCTTCACGCCGTGACGGACGCACTGCTGGGCGCGGCCGGGTTGGGAGACATCGGCTCGCACTTTCCGCCGTCCGACCCCCAATGGAAGGATGCCGACAGTCTCGTTTTCTTGAACCACGCACGGAAGTTGGTCGAAAACCGCGGCTACCGTATCGTGAACGTCGACGTAGCCGTGATCATTGAGCGCCCGAAGATCAGCCCGCACCGCGAGCAGATTTGCCGCAAGGTAGCCGACTCGCTGGGAATCGACGTGGATCGCGTCAGCATCAAAGCCAAGACCGCCGAGGGCCTGGGCCCGGTGGGCCGGGGCGAGGCCGCCGAAGCACACGCGGTCGTCACGATCGCGAACGAAGGTTGATTCGTCTCATCGCGGCCACGTGGCGTCCGAGCCAGTCGGGTTCGGCCGATCACGCTGACGATTCCGCAAGAAGTCTTTCCGTCATCTCCACGTGCTTGAGCATGCCTATCTCCCGATAGACCTCAAGAGCCGTATCGAGGAGATCTCTCGCTTTCTCGCGATCGCCAGAGGCGTTGCGGTCAAGGAGCATACGCGCATACCAGTAGCGCGCCTCGGCCTGTTCGCTTCGGAAGGGGATTTCATCGGCCAGACCGAGGGCGGTCTCGAAATGGTTCTGGGCTTCGTCCCAGCGCTGGCCGGCGGCTGCGGCGATGCCGGCAATGGTCTGCAGGAGGTGGCTGGCGTCCATTGTCACGACGGTGTCCGTCGCGATCGCTTCCACCGTGAGCGGATAAAGCTCGGCGGCCCGGTCCCGCTCGCCGAGCAGCGCCAGTCCCTCGACCGTCTTAAAGAGCGCTTGCCAGGGGCCAGGGCCGTTGAGCGTGCCGGCGCGAGGGAGACCGTCGGGGCGTTCATCGAGCAAGGCAAGCGCGCTGTCGGCGTGACCCACCGAGCATTCGCACAGGAAGAGCTGGCCCCAGCCGTGGCCCGTGTGCACGTTGGCCTGCGGTTCATGGTCGAACGAGCTCTGGGCGCGAGCGCGCGCCTCTTCCGGGCGGCCGCGCCACAGGCTCGCCTGGGACTGCCAGGCCTCGGGTATGAATGACCACTGCCCGCCTATCGAGGCGATGAGTGTCATTGCTTGCTGAAGATACGATTCGAGTGCGTCGAGATCCGCCGCCGTCAACCAATCTCGCTGTCCTTCTGAAATCCGAGCGTGAACCTCAGTGTCCAACAGGCCTAGTCGTTCAGCCAGAGCTCGCGTCTCCTCCTGGGTGCGGGCGACTTCATCCGGTCGACCGGCCAGGACGGATGACCATTGCCGATTTGCGAGGGCATCGGCCAGTTTATCCAGAGCTCTGGTGGGTCGGAGAAGCTCGACCGCCCGCCCGGTCGCTTCCATTTGCTCGCGGCGGCGGTTGCAGTAGTAGTGGTGATAGGAGCTTAAGCGGAAGACCTCGCCCTGCAGCCGCGGGTCCGAGAGCTCTTCGGCCATCGCGAGCGCTTGCTGCATCATCGCGTCCGCCGATTCCAACTCGCGCGCCAGTCCGAGGGACCAAGCGCAATGGCCGAGCAGCCGGCAGCGATCAGCACTCGGCTCGCGGCCGAGGGCCTGCAAACCACGCCGCGCGACCGCCACGCCCTGAGTAGGCTGCGCGGTCCAGATATAAAGATGGGTCAGCTCCTGACAGTTGGTGGCGATGCCTTGACGGTCGGCGAGTTCTTCATAGATCGGCAGAGCCGTTTCCCAGTCGTCGATCGCCTCCTTCCACAGCCCCAGGCTGCGTTGCGCCAGTCCGCGCTTCCAAAGCAGCGACGCTCGGTTCTCTCGATCATCGGCCGGCAACAGTGACATAGCCAGGTCGAAGTCTCGTCGCGCCTCCTCGAATGCGCCCGTCTCCAGCGATTGCTCGCCCGCGAGGATCAGAAAACGGATGGTCTTCGTCTCATCGGCGACTGCCCCCGCTTCATAGAGGTGATGCGCCAACGCCGGCGCATGCCTAGTGAGGTCAGACTGGTAGACACGTTCCATCACCTCCGCTACTTGCGCGTGGAGACGTTGGCGCCGGGGAAGCGAGAGGGCTCCCAGCAGCGTATTGCGGATCAGCTCGTGGGTAAACACGCAGCTCGTTTCGCGCCCCTCGCGCTCCGATACGACCAACTTCGCCGTCTCCGCTTCCTCGATCGCTTCGAGAAAAGCATCGCTGTCCAGGCCGCTTAGAGCCTCGACGAGTTTCAGATCGAAGCGACGGCCGACGACCGCGGCCGCGGTGAGCAGCTTCGGCGTGGCCTCGCTCAGCCTCTCGAGCCTCCTGCCAACCACGAGCCGCACGCCTTCCGGCACATCCAGCTCGTCGACGCTCAGGTCCTGTTTCCACTGCCCGGCCTCGTCGAAGAGCTTCCCTTCTTCAGAAAGGTGCTGGTAAACCTCGCCGACGAAGAACGGATTCCCCTCGGTCTCGTGGAAGATCACCTGAACCAGCGTCCGCGGCGGCTCGCTGCCGCCGAGGGCGGTCAGCAGCTCGGCGACGGCCTCCCGCGGCAAGCGCCGCAGACGCAATCGTTCCGCTTGCTTCTGCCGCACGAGCGCGGCAAGCGCCTTTTCAAACGGCTTGCCGACATCGAGCTCCACGTCGCGATAGGTCCCGACCGCCAGCAGGCGCATGCCGGCGAGGTGGGGCGTCAAGTGCTGAAGCAACCCCAGCGTCGCCTCGTCGGCCCAGTGGAGATCATCCAGCAGCAACACCACCGGCTGCCGAGCAGTCAATCTCCGCAAGAGGTCCAGGACGGCGTTGAACAAGACGCGGCGCTGTTGCTCCGGCGTCAGTTCGGCGGGCGGGGGGATGTCGTCGACGACCCGATGGATTTCCGGAACGAGCCGGACCACGTCGGGGGCGGCGTCACCCAGCGCCTCCCGCAGGACGTCCGCGGGGATCTCGCGCACCATTTGCTCGAGGATTTCGACGAAGGGAGTGAACGGCGCCGTGCCCTCCTCATAGCAATGACCCGTGAAGGTGAGCATGCCCCGCTCGCGAGCGTCCGCCAGAAGCTCCTCGGACAGGCGTGTTTTACCGACGCCGGGCTCGCCGCCGATCAGGGCGAGGGCGCCCCGGCCCTGGGAGACGTCATCCAGGCGCGCGGCCAGCTTGTCCTGTTCGGCTTGCCGTCCAACGAAGGGCTGCCGTGTTTCCGCGGACGCGGGCGCCGCCGTCTCGCCGTCGCCATCGACGTCGAGGCCTGCCTTCCGCAGCCCATCGACGTAATCCTCCACGAGTTCCTCGGAGACCCACCATTTCGAAATCTCTGCACGTACGTTCCTTGCAACATCCGGCGCGAGCTCGAGAAACGTCTTCAGATGTTTGCGCGCCGCCTCGGTCTGTCCAAGCTGAGCATGGATCGCGGCTAGGGACGCGCTCACCCACGAATAGCCGGGCATGTTGACCTTCTCGGCGGCTTCGAGGGCTTGTTCGTACTCCCGCTTCCGGTAGTGATCACACACAAAGACCAAGTGCAACCAACCCCCGTGGTACGGGTTCAGTTGCATGATCTTCTGAACCACCGAGCATCCGGCAGACCAATCGCCGCTATAGGCGATCAGAAGGCCAATCATGCCGACATTCATCGTGTCTCGCGGATTGAGCGACAACACTCGATCGGCGGCCGGACGGAACGCACTCAGGTCCCGCCGGTAGTAGTGTGCTTGCGCCAGCGCCAGGTAGCCGAGCTGGCTCGTCGCGTCCAGCTCGACCGCTCGCTGCGCCGTTTTCAGGGCTCGGTCCAGCGCATCGGGTTGCGCATTGTAATCATGTCGAAACTCGTCGAGGTACAGGACGGAAAGACACGCCAACGCGTCTGCGTGGTTGGGCTCCCGCTCCAGCGCGTGCTCGAGGGCCGTCCGCATCTCGGCGTGCTCATCCGCGCGTACCTGCTGCCAATAGACAAACATTCGTAGCACGCACTCGTGGGCCGTCAGCTTGTCGACCGGCTTCGCCTTCGCCAGTGCGCCCAGTGATCGCGTTAGCACGCCGAAGGGATCGGCAACGGTGGCCACGATGCGGTCGGTCAGTTCGTCCTGCACCGCGAAGAGATCGGTGGCGCTGAGGTCGCGGTCGAAGCGCTCCGCCCACAAGTGCGCGCCGGTCGCCGCATCGAGCAACTGCATGCTTACGCGGATGCTCGATCCGGCTTTTCGAATGCTTCCTTCGAGCACGAATCGAGCGTCCAGTTGCTTGCCGACTTCCCGCACGTCCACCGGTCCTTGGAAACCGGCCGCGGCGCTCGCCGACACAACGACGAGATGGCGGAACTGAGACAGACCGGACGTAATCTCTTCCGTCAGGCCTTCGCCGAAGGACTCGATCTCAGCATCGCCGGCGCGCGTCTTGAGCGGCAAGACGGCCACCCGCGGAACCGCGGATGGTGTCGCCGGCGCCGCTACGGTTGGGGCTGCGGGCGTTGCAGCCGTCCTCTCACCTTCGTCATCGACGTCGAGCCCCGCTTTGCGCATACCCTCCACTTTGTGCTCCACGATCTCGTCGGAGCACCACTTAGACAACTCGGCGCGAAAGTTCCGCGCGACGTCCGGCGCGAGCTCGATGAACGTTTTCAGATGTCTCCGCGCCTCCTCGGTTCGTCCCAGTTGGGCGTTGATGGCCGCTAGGTCGGAATGCTGCACATGATGGCCGGGCATGTTGACCTTCTCGGCGGCTTCGAGCGCCTGTTCGTACTCCCTCTTACGGTAGTGATCGTCGACGAAAACGAAGTTCAACCAACCGGCGTGGTGCGGGTTGAGTTGCATGACCTTCCGAACCACCGCGCATCCTCGTTCCCATTCGCCTGCATAGGCGATCAGGCTGCCGATCATGCCCACATTGCTCGTATCTCGAGGATTGAGCGCCAATACTCGATCGGCAGCCATAAGGAAGGCTCCCCGCTCCTTGCGGAAGTAATGAGCTTCCGCCAGCGAGCGATAGGCTAGTTGGCTCGTCGCGTCCAGATCCACCGCTCGTTGCGCCGATGGCAGGGCCCGATCCAGCGCATCGGGCAGCACATTAAAATCGAACCGAAATTCGTCGAGATATACCCTGGAAAGACATGCCCACGCCTCCGCATGGTCGGGCTCCCGCTCGAGCGCCTTCTCGAGGGCCGTCCGTACTTCGGCGTGCTCATCGGGACGCACCTGCTGCCAATAGGCGAACGTCCGAAGCACGCATTCGTGGGCCGAGAGGGTGTCGATCGGCTTCGCTCTCGCCAGTGCGCTCAGCGATCGCGTCAGAACGCCGAAGGGGTCTGCGACGGTGGCCACGACGCGGTCGGTCAGCTCGTCCTGCGCCGCGAAGATATCGGTCGAGCCTAGGTCGCGGTCAAAGCGCTCGGCCCATAAGTGGGCACCGGTCGCGGCATCGAGCAACTGCACGCTGACCCGGATGCTCGAGCCAGCCTTTCGGATGCTTCCTTCGAGTACGAATCGCGCGCCCAGCTTCTTGCTGACTTCTCGCACGTCAGCCTGTCCTTCGAAACCGGATGCGGCCGCCGCCGAGACGACGACCAGGTGGCGGAACTGCGATAGACCCGACGTGATCTCTTCCGTGAGGCCCTCGGCGAACGACTCGATCTCAGCATCGCCGGCCCGGGTCTTGAACGGCAGCACCGCCACTCGCGGAACTTCGGAGGGCGCAGCGGGCGTCTCGGCGCCCGAGCTGCGCGACGACGGCTGGAGTTCACGAAGCGCTCGATGCAGCGCCTCACCATCCTGATAGCGCTCGCCTGGATCCTTGGCTAGACATTGCCGGACGACGGCCTCCACTTCGGGAGAGCTGATCCCAAGCGGCTCCGGCTCTTCATGCAAGATGGAGTAGACGATCGCCTGTTCGTAGTGGCCTCGGAAG
>JAKZVK010000835.1:0-4693 GCA_047516085.1 Bryobacterales bacterium | reverse complement strand
TGGGCCCCAGTCTCCACCAAATTCTACAGGTTCTGAGCGTGACGCTGTTCGAGAAAACCCCCATTGTACGGGCCTTTCACGACATCGACTCCAAAGACCCGCACCCCTCAATTTCTAACGAGTTGATACTATTCGATTTATAGCCGGACAGTAGTGGGCCACCCTATACACGTCCGCCTGCCGCCAGGCGAGGTCGTTGATGGATTCCTCAACCGCTTTATTGTCAACGGCGACGATGGGTACATCGTTTTCGTTCCCCCAGGCGCCCATACTTTGACGGTAGAGTTTCAAACCACCCCGGGTACCGGTGTGGAATTACTTGCCCAAGCGGACAGGGACGTCGGCACCGTGCCGATCTTCGATGACCGGGCTGACTACCTGGCCGATCCCGACGGCAACTCGCTGGCCCGGATCGTCATCAGCACGGAGTTAGGGCGGCCCGACCTTAGGCTCAAGCCGGGCATCTACTTTATCGGCTTCCGCCTGCGCGACCTCGGCATCCGCCATGAGGGCCTGCTGACCGCCACCATCGGCGGCGCCGCGATCGATCCCGAGGTACGCGTTGAGGAATCTATCTTCACCGACGATCTGGACGGCTGGACACACAACAGCACGGCGAGTCCGATCCCTGGTACCAACGTCGGCGCGGGCACTACGAGCCTAAGCCACTGGGCCGAAGGCGGAAACCCCGGCGGGCACGCCCGGCTCAGGCATGTCGCCTTTTTCGGCCCTGACGAATGGTTCTTGGCGCCGCCTAAATACCTGATCAATCTTTTCGCGCTGGAAGGGCCTCGCTTCCAATTCGATCTGCGCCGCATTTCGGGCGACTCGGCCCACAACTTCAACGTCCACGTGCGCGTGTTCAACGGCGACACGGGCTACAGTTGGATTGGGCTGGGGCCGCCGTCGACCACCGAGGGATGGGAAACGTTCGCCGTCACCATTCGAGAGGATCTGTGGAACCGCTTCATGGGCTTCGATTCGTTCGAGGAAGTGTTCTCGGCTCCGTCGCGCATCTAAGTGCGCGCTGCGTACGTGGTGCAACAGGGTACAACCGGGCTCGATAACTTCCGCCTGCTTGCGCGCGGCGGCGCCCCGCCGATCGGAGTTCTGCCGACCGTGACCAGCTTCTCCGGCGGAGCCGACGGCTGGGGACGCAACTTCCCCGCCGCCGATACGTTCCCTGAGGGCACCGAGGGCGACGAAGATTCGGACCTGGTGTGGGTCAATGCCGAAGGCAATCCGGGCGGCTATCTTCGCATCTTTGGCACCGCGGCGGATGGCGGTGATGCGTTCGTCTTGGGCCGCGAGTACCTGGGGGACCTGTCGGGCCTCGACGGGCCGCGCTTTGAGTTCGATTACCTGCACCAATCAAGCGCGGGCGCGACCAGGCCGGTCGAGATTCGGCTGGTCGGCCGCGATTCGGCGTACACGTGGACCGGCGTTGTGCCAGCCGACATCTGGGCCCACCAGATTGCGCCTCTCACGGCGGACGAGTGGACCCTCGCCGCCGGTGACGACACCTTTGCTGAAGTACTGGCGGACGCTGTGCGGATTGAAGTGTCCGCTGATCTGGCCGCGGGGATCGAGGGCAACTGCATCGACAACTTCGTGCTGCTGACGTCCGATTCGCCTCCTTTGCCCGCGACGATCACGGCCAACCCCCCGATGCTCGAATTCCCTGGCGTGGCGGGTGTTGTCAAGGGAGCGGCTGCGGGCGCTAAGATCCTTCGTATTTCGTCCGGCGGCGGCAGTCTGCGCTGGGAGGCAAGCGTCTCGGGAGCACTGGCCGACCGCATCACGCTTTCCGAGACCACAGGCGATACGCCATCGCGCGTGTTGGTGAGAGTTGACAGCGCGGGCCTGCCCGCGGGCACCTTCGAGGGGCGGGTCACGATCACGGCCCTGGGGACGAACATCAGCACCAGCGTTGCCGTCATCCGGTTGGTGCTCGATGAACAGCCGGTCCCCACGCCGCTGATCTATGACCAGGGAGTTGTCAGTTCGGCCACCTTCACGGGCCCGTTGTCGCCGGGCATTTTGGTGACCATTTTCGGCCGCAACCTCGGCGGTCCGGTGGGCGGCTTGAACGCCGGCTTCGGGGGCCGCACCGGCGACCTCCTACCGACAAGTCTCCGCGGCGTGAAGGTCCTGATATACGATCTGAACGATGCCCTCATCGGCGAGGCGCCGCTGCTGTACATCGGCGACGAGCAGATCAACTTCCAGTTGCTCTTCTCTCTCTTCGGGCAGGCAGCCGCACGCATCGTCGTGGAGTACAACGGGGTGCGCAGCGAGCCGACAGTCGTTCCGCTTCAGCCGTCGGCCCCGGGTATCTTTACCACCGGCGCGAACCGCGCGGTGGCCGCCAACGCCGATGGCAGCATCAACGCCGTCAACAACCCGGTCGCTGCCAGGAGCCTCCTAACGATCTACATGACGGGCCAGGGGGTCGTCGTGCCTGACTGGCCCGCTGGACGCGCCGCGCCCTCGTTCCCCCTAATCAGGGCGCCTAGCGACATCACAGTGACGATCGGCGGCGTCGAAGCCGTTGTGCAGTTCTTCGGCCTCGCCCCCGGCATCACGGGCGTCGCGCAGTTGAACGTCTTCCCCGCAGCCGGCACTCCCAGCGGCGACCAGTTGCTTGTGGTCCGCGTTGGCGGCGTCGTGTCAAACGCCGTCCTCGTGACGATCCGGTAGCCACGACCCGCCACGCAGAGGGGTAGCCGTCAGCCGGCGTCGAGCCTATTCTCGAACCCGAATTGGTTCGGCGGTGCGACAGGCAAGACCCATCAAGCGAACGAAACCATCATCCACAACATCAGGCCCACCAGCAGCCAGGCCCACGGGCGTTCGCTGCGCCAAAAGGGCCTTTCGGGTTCGTCGCTTGCCGACGAACGGTAGACCCACCAGGTGAACGTCTCGCCGTCGCGATTGCGCGAGCGCTGTGTCAAGCGGCTGACGACAATGAGCACAACCGCGGCGAACACGACCGTCACGGCCGTGCGGTGCATAAAGTTGAGATTCGGGCCGAACGTTCGGCCTGCCGCTTCCGCCAACGGCGACGCTCCATCCACCCAAACCGCGTAGGCTCGCTCAAAGAACACCGAGAAGAACGGAGCGGACAGAATCGCCACGACGGCCCCATGGCCGGTGGCGCCGCGCCAAAGGACTCCGATCAAGAACGCCACGAGAACCCCCGGCGTCAGGTGTCCCTGTTGGCTGGCGATCTTGAGAAAGAAGTTGTCCCCCTCCTTCTCGGTGTAGAAGAGGGCCGCCAGCGTTGCCGCAATGACTACCAGCACCACGATCGAAATGCGTCCGACCAGCAACAACTGCCGCTGCGAGGCATTGGGGCGCACGTATTTTTTGTAGAAGTCGAAGGTGAAGAGCGTGGCGCCGGAGTTCATCATCGAGTCGATGCTCGAGAGAATCGCTCCAATCAGGCCCGCGGTAATGAGCCCCGTGAGCCCATAGCCGGCCGGAACGACGAGGCGCACCAGCAGCGGGAAGGCATCGTCGGGTTGGGGCAACTCCGCGATTACTCCGGTGGCGAGCCGAGCGCGGAACAGGTGGCCCGCGGCGATCCCGCCGGCGATGGCGAAGAACGGGATCAGCAGCTTCAGGTAGCCCGCGGCGACGATGCCCATGCGCGCGTCGAACCCGCTGCGGGCGGCGAGCGCCCGTTGAACGATGAACTGGTTCGTACCCCAGTAGAAGAGGTGCAGAAACATCAGGCCCGTGAGCACGCCGGTCCAAGGCAAGTCGGGATGGTCGGACGGCAGGTAGAGCTGAAACTTCTGGTCGGCCGCCGGCAGCGCGGCATCGCGGGCCATCAGTTCCGTGAGGCCGCCGATCTCCGGCTGCGCGAAGACGAGTACGGCGACGAAGATTCCCGCAAGCAATAGCAACGCGGATTGGATGACGTCGGTCCAGATGACGGCCTTCAGGCCCCCGACGACGGTATAGACGGTCGTGACCGCGGCGAAGATCACAATGCCGGTGACATAACTGAACTCGAGCGGCGTATCGCGCAGAAGGAACATCATCGAGCGCGACCCGATATAGAACGCCATGACCATCTGAATCAGCGTGATGACGATCAGCGCGACGAGCGAGTAGAGCACTTGGCAACGCTGGTCGTAACGCCGGCCCAAGTATTCCGAGAGCGTGTAGACTCGCATGCGCCGATAGAGCGGCAGCAGGATGTAGCACAACACCATCAGCGCAACGATGGCGCCAAGTTCGAAGTGCGACTGCGCGAAGCCGACGGAGTAGCCGATGCCCATCATCCCGACGAGATGATTCGCGCTGACGTTCGTGCCGAAGATGGACCCGGCGACACCCCACCAAGGCACGTTGCGTCCGGCGAGAAAGAAGTCCTCGGCAGTATTTTCTTTACGACCGCTCCACAGGCCGACGCCCATGATGAGCACGAGGCTGCCGAGGAAGATGGCGATGTCGAGAGCGGTGAGTGCGACGTTCACGGCAGAGAGGTGGGGCTAGTCTATCACCAGACAGGTCCCCATTCCCGGCCACGATGGGTCATGGCGAGCATTTTCTCATCGAAGGATGAGCCTGAAGACGGGGGTTGGGGCTTTCTGCGTAGCTGGGGCTCCTTTCTGGTTTTTGGTTTTGATTTGGGAACGGGAGAATCGTCGTCGGGGTTGTGGGAATGTGGGAATCGCGGAGC
>JAKZVK010000834.1:0-11047 GCA_047516085.1 Bryobacterales bacterium | reverse complement strand
GGTGCTCTCACAGATGGTCTTCTCGCTTCCGTTCTTCTTGGGCGGGGCGCTCTGGATGGGACCGAAACCGGAGCCGAACTGGCAAGCAGTCGCGGGGTTGCTTTACCAAGGGATCGTGATCTCCGCCGTCAGCTTCATGGCCTGGGCGACGCTACTGCAACGCCACAGCCCGGGGGCGCTTTCGGTGTTCTCGTTCACGGTGCCGGTGTTCGGCGTGATGCTGAGCGCCTGGCTCTTTTCTGAAGCGATTACGACCCGATTGGTAATCGGTGTTTTGGCGGTTATGGGAGGCATCGCCCTGGCTACGCACGGGGGGCGGAAAGTAGCTCTGGCGCACGCAAACGAAACCGATAGCGAGTCGGCCTTGGCATTGCGCGAGTAGGGGTGGGGCACAGCATGCTGTGCCCCTACTTTTCGGTTGGCCGGTTCCGTTGGAGTATCAACGGCGCAGCCCTTGGGAGATGCTCAGCGCAGGCTGACGCCTGCGGCTCTGAGTGACGGTTGGGCGGCGCATTCGTTTGACGAAACCGTGTGATGCAATTTCTTGTGATGTAATGGAGCGATGCCGCAGGGGAAGCGTAGTGCGGACCGCTACGACGTGGTTGTCGTCGGAGCCGGGGCGGGCGGAGGCACGACCGCGCGCGTTCTCGCCGAGAAGGGTCTGAAGGTCGCGCTGCTCGAAGCCGGGCCGGCGCTCGACTACGAAACAGAGTTCATGCAGCACGCTTGGCCGTGGGAGCATGATCACCGCGGCGCCGAACAGGGCGGCAAGAAATACTTCGGCCAAGGCAAGCCGTTCGGCTTTTTCCGCGTGACCGCGGGCGGTTGGCAGCTCCCAGGCGAGCCCTACACGGTCGCCGAGGGCAGTGAATTTCTGTGGTTCCGCTCGCGCAAGGTCGGCGGACGCACCAACCACTACGGCCGCATGTCGTTTCGCTTTTCGCAACTCGACCTGAAGGCCTACGACCGAGACGGCCTCGGCTACAACTGGCCAATCGATTACGATGACATCGCGCCCTACTACGACCGCGCGGAGAGGTACATCGGCGTCACCGGGAGCAAAGAGGGCATCCCGACCGCGCCCGACGGTGTATTCCACGAGACGCCGCCGCCGAAGGTGCACGAACAAGTCATCCGGCAAGCAGGCAAGAAGCTCGGCGTTCCGTTCATCCCTAATCGGCGTGCGGTGATCACGCATTCGATCAACGGACGCGCCGCCTGCCACTACTGCGGCCATTGCGGCAACGGCTGCAAGACGAACTCCAACTACTCCGCCAGCCTGGTCGACGTGTTCCCGGCGATCGAGACCGGCAACCTGACTCTGCTCACCGAGGCCATGGCGCGTGAGGTGCTTACCGACGGCAACGGCCGGGCCACCGGCGTAATCTATGTCGACAAGCAGGCGCGCACCGAGCGGCGCATCGAGGCCCGCGTCGTGGTGCTGGCGGCGAGCACCTGCGAGTCGATCCGCATCTTGCTCAACTCGAAGACGAAGGAGTTCCCCAACGGCGTCGCAAACTCGTCGGGCCTGGTGGGACGTTACCTGATGGATACCGTCGGGTTCGGCGTCTCGGGCTATGTGCCGGCGCTGGAGAACGTGCCCCGCTACGACACCGATGGTTTCGGCGGGTCGCATATCTACGCGCCCTGGTGGCAGTGGGAAGACCACGCCAAGCTGGGATTTCCGCGCGGGTATCACATCGAGATTGGCGGCGGCTTCCGCATGCCGGGTGTCGGTTCGTTCCACGGCGTGGCGCGGGACATGGGCTACGGCAAGAAGCTCAAGCAGCGCATCCGCGAAGAGTACGGGGCCGCGGTGAGCTTCGCCGGACGGGGCGAGATGATCCCCAACAGCCTCAGCTACTGCGAGCTCGACCCCGAAGTCGTCGACCGCTGGGGCATCCCGGTGCTGCGATTCCAGTTTCGCTTCTCCGATTACGAGTGGAAGCAGGCGCGTCACATGGAGAAGACGTTCACCGGCTTGATCGAGCAGATGGGCGGACGAGTGACGCGGCTGGGGCATCCGCTGTTCGAGAAGAACGGCATCTCGATTCCCGGGACGATTATTCACGAGGTCGGCGGCGCGCGCATGGGCGACAACCCGCGGGATTCGGTGGTCGACCGCTTCTGCCGTGCGCATGACGTGCCGAACCTCTATGTTTGCGACGGCGCGTCGTTCGTGACTAACCCCGACAAGAACCCGACGCTGACGATCAACGCGCTGGCCTGGCGGGCGGCCGATCACATGGCCGCGGAGATGCGGCAAGGCAATGTCTGACGTGACCTCGAAACTCGTCACCATCGGTGTCACAAGCACTGGCGCTATGAGCCCCGCCACTGTGACCCGACGCGACGTCATCCGCGCGATCGCACTGGCGCTGACCGGTGCGGGCATCCTCGACCCGGCCTCGGCGCAGCAAGTGCACCGAGCCGCCGAGGCGGCCAAGAGCGGAGGCGCGTATACGCCGCAGGCCCTCACCGCGCACGAGTTCGCGACGGTTCACCGCTTGGCCGAGTTGATTATCCCGGCCGATGACGTCTCGGGCAGCGCGGTGGAGGCAGGAGCGCCGGAGTTCATCGACGTGCTTTGCTCGGGCAGCGGGACGTTGGCCGATATCTATCGCGGCGGGATCCTCTGGCTCGATAACTATGTGCTCAAGGAGCACGGCGAGCGCTTTGTGGATGGCACGGCCGAGCAGCAAGATGCCGTGTTGGCCAAGCTCGTTGAAGCCGAGGCCGCGCTCGGGGAAAGAAAGCCCACCTACCGCCGGGCCGCCGAAAACACCGGGTATCGCGAATACCTGACCGAGCCGGCTCCCGGCCTCGCTCCCGGAGCGCGCTTCTTCGATTGGGTCCGCAAGATGACCGTCGACGCCTTCTACACAAGCCCGATCGGGTACAAAGACGTCGGCTACATGGGCAACATCGGCATGACGAAGTACGAGGTGCCCGATGAGGTCATTGCCTACCTGAAGCGAAACGGTACGTTGGCCTGAAGGGCCTTTCGTGAAAACGGGCACCGTCTGATCGTTCGTGGCGGCCCCCGAGAGCAGAGCCAGCGACCCACCATAGAAGTAACTGCCCTAGCTATGGCTAGCCCTTCCAAGCTGGACGGCCACCCGCTTGAAGGGCCGGCCGGTGACAACTTCTTGTCTCTTTGAGCGCTATTTCGGGGTTGTCGTTCCCCCCCTTTGAGGTGGTGGTCTCGCCAGGGGTTGTGTCCGCCGATAAGACCCATGCAATGCTTGTTACCGCTCAGGCTTTTCGGGGGACGCCACGAGGGCCTCCGCCGCTCGCGTTGCCCGGCGCTGGAGCCCGCCAAGCAGCGATTGCACGGAGACGCGACATGAGACCCCTGGCCCGACTACTGATCCTGGCGGCGCTACTGACCCCGATGCTGCCGGCGATCAACGTGAAAGTGACCCGAGTGGACGAGAAAAAAGGGAACGTGACCCTTCTGCTGCCAATGCACTCGATGATGGTTGAAGCAGCGGTCTTGCCCGAGGGAGAGAAGATTTACCTCAAGAAGCATTCCTTCTACGAGGGTCGATGCACCCAGAACCCCGTACAGAGAAAGCAGCGTAACGTAATACGCATCAAGGGCCCCGGCGGGAAGCCCTCGCGATTCGAAATCAAGAAGCTGACGTTTGTTGGGCAATAGGCCCGCGAACCGTCAGTTCCGCAAGGGCTTGCCGGTCTTAAGGATGTGCTCCATGCGGTCTTGGGTTTTCTGTTCGCCGCATAGGCTCAGGAAGGCCTCTTTCTCGAGGCCCAGCAGGTAGTCCTCCGACACGACGCCGGATTGGGTGAGGGGGCCTCCAGCCAGCACGTTCGCCAGCTTGCGGCCGATCGTGAGATCGTAGTCGCTGATGTAGCGCGCCTCGTGCATCAGATAGAGTTCGAGTTCGAGGGCCGCGCGGACTCCCTCTCCGCCCACGAGCACTTCGGGGGCGGGCTTGGGGTGGTATCCCATGGCTGCAAGGGAGAGAGCTGTCAACCGGGCGTCGGCGAGGAGACGGTCGCGGTTCATAGTGACCCCGTCGGACGATTGCAGAAATCGCCGCTCCCGCGCCTCGGCGGCGCTGTTCGAGACCTGAGCCATGCCGATGATTTGAAACACCTGACGGGTGGCGGGTGTCAGGTCATCGGTCATGGTGAACCCTTCGGTGTGGCGGCGGAGTAGCTCGAAGCACCCGCCCGCGGCGGGAATCAGCCCCGCACCCACCTCGACCAACCCCATGTAGGTCTCGCCGGCGGCCTGCACGCGGTCGCAGTGCAGCGCTAGCTCGCACCCACCGGCCAGCGTCTGCCCGAAGACGGCGGCGACAGTCGGCTTGGGGTTGTCGCGCAGGGCCCGGAACAGGCTCTGCACTTCGGTCACGGTTTTCTCGACTTCCTTCCAACGCTCCGCGCGGCACCACTCAAGCAACATCGCAAGGTTCGCGCCGACAGAGAAATGCGTCCCGTCGTTGCCGATCACGAGCGCGCGGTGTTTGGCCTCGAGGCCGGCCAGCGCCTCGCGGAGCATGGCCAGGACCTGTTCGTCGAGAGTGTTGGCCTTGGAATGGAACTCCAGGCACAGGACGCCGTCGCCGAGGTCCACCAGGCTCGCGCCGTTGTTTGACTTGAGCACCCGCTTTGAACGACGCAGCGAGGCCAGACGCAGGACGCCGGGCGGGTCCTTCAGCGGCTTGTGGCTGCGTGTGGGCGAGTCGAAGTAGGTGAGGGACACGTCCTTTTGCTGGTAGAAGGATTTCTCGGGTGACGCCAGCACCTCCTCGACCAGCGGAGGCAGACTCTTGCCCTCCCTGCTCATGCGGGCGGCGGTTTCTTCGACCCCGAGGCGCTGCCAAATCTCGAAGATGCCAAGTTCCCAGTTGAACCCCGCCTTCATGGTCGTATCGATGCTCACGATATCATCGGTGATCTCGGGGATCCGTGCGGCGGTGTAGAGGAACAGCTCGCTTAAGGTCTCCCAGAGAAAGCGGCCGGGCTCGCCGGCGGAGTTGATCAACGCCTTGATGCGGCCGGCGGTGTCTGAGGTGGATTGGGCGTTCTCGAGAATCGGCCAGGAAGGCGGTCGAGGCGGACGGTAGTCGAGCGTGTCGAGATCCAGCACCAGCCGGTCGGCCCCCTTGGCGCCCTTGACCTTCTTGTAGAACCCTTGGCCAGCCTTGTCGCCCAGTCTTCCTTGGTCGACCATCTTGCGCAGGAACGCGGGTGGGTCGTAGACGTCGCGCTGCTCGTCGTCAGGCACCAGGCGGTGCAGGGTCTCGGCGACGAACAGGCAGACGTCGATGCCCGTAAAGTCGGCCAGCCGAAAGGTCGCCATGCGCGGACGGCCGATTAGAGGGCCCGTCAGCGCGTCGACCTCTTCCAGGGAAAGACCCTGCGCCTGCATGGTCTTGATGCTGTGCATCACCGAGAAGAGAAAAAGGCGGTTGGCAATGAAGTTCGGGCGGTCGTTCGCGTAGACGACAACCTTGCCAAGCCGGCGGTCGCAGAAGTCCGAGACGAAGCGGACGATGGCGGGATCGGTTTCGGGAGTGGGGATGATCTCGACCAGCCTCATATGACGCGGCGGGTTGAAGAAGTGGGTCCCGAGCCAATGGCGGCGGAAGTCGTCGGACATTCCCTCGGCGAGGCCGCCGATCGGCAGGCCTGACGTGTTCGAGCTGATCAGCGTGCCGGGCTTGCGGAGGCGGTCGACTTTATCGAGCAGCGCGCGCTTGGCATCGAAGTTCTCGACGACGGCCTCGATGATCCAGTCAGCCTCGGCAATACGCGGCAGGTCGTCCTCAAGGTTGCCGGCTTCGATGCGCCGCAGGGTTGCCTCGGTGAAAAGCGCCGGGGGGCGTGACCTGAGCAGGCCCTTCATGGCCTTTTCGACCAGGCTGTTGCGGGCGGCAGGCGTCTCAGCCCCTGTGGCAGGCAGGTCGAGCAATAAGCAATCCACGCCGGCGTTGGCCAGGTGGGCGGCGATGCGCGAGCCCATCGTTCCCGCGCCGAGGACGGCTGCTTTGCGTACTTCAGAGATCATCCGGGGCGCCGCCTCATTAGGGCGACGATAGCACAGGGCAAGCCGTGGGCGGCCATGAAGGGCGTTCCGAGGAAATCGGCCCGAGCCGCCCACTGGTGGTGGCTGTCTTGAGAGCGAGAGAACCGAGTTCGTCGCCGATGCGTATCTACAGAGAGTATCGGGGTAGGGAAGGGCCGCGGTGATTCGCGGTGTGCCGATCGGCCGCTTGCCGGCTCAACGTACCGCCCACTGGCAGTCGCGGCTCGGCGGAGATTACTTTCCAGAGCTTTGATAAAATGAAGCTTAGGCTCAATCCATCCGCCGGTCTTCCAGATCCTATCCTCCGCCATGGTTGAGATCGCACCCTCGATTCTTTCGGCTGATTTCGCCCGGCTCGGGCGGGACGTCGAGGCCGTCCGGAAGGGCGGTGTCTCGATGATTCACGTCGATGTGATGGACGGGCATTTCGTGCCCAATATCACGATTGGGCCAGCCGTGGTTAGCAGCCTGCGCGCGGCGACCGACCTGCTGCTCGACTGCCACCTGATGATCGAAGAGCCGGACCGCTACGTTCCGGGGTTCGTGGAGGCGGGCGCGGGAATGATTTCCGTCCACCAGGAAGCGTGCCCGCATCTCAACCGTAGCGTGCAACTCATTCGCGACCACAAGGTCCTGGCGGGGGTTGTCATCAATCCCGCGACGCCGGTGGCGAGCTTAGACGATATTCTCGAGTTCGTCGACTTCGTGCTCGTGATGAGCGTGAATCCAGGGTTCGGGGGACAGACGTTCATCCCGTCGAGCCTGGGAAAGATCGAAAGTTTGGACCGCATCCGCCGCCGGCGCGGGCTAGATTACCGCATCGAGATCGACGGCGGGGTCAACGCGGACAATCTGGCCCCAATCATTCAGGCGGGCTGTGATATCGTGGTGGCCGGGTCGAGTATTTTCGGCACGACGGACGCCACGGCCGCGGTGGAGGCCATGCAGCAAAGAGCGGAAGAGGCGCAACTGTTGCGCGCTTGAGGAACTCCTGTGACAGCAATCAACTTTGGCAAGATGACCCGTACCTTTCTTACACTCGGCGCCGTGCTGGCCGTCGCGCTCCTGGCAGGCTGCCGCGGCAAGGACTACGAGAACCCGATCGCGACCAACTCCCAGCAGCCGGATAAGATCCTTTTCGACAAGTCGGTCCAGCAGCTGGAGAAGAAGAGGTACACGATAGCGCGTCTGTCGCTCAATACACTCATCAACACGTATCCGGACAGCGAGTACCTTGCCAAGGCCAAGCTGGCCATCGCCGATAGCTGGTACCGCGAAGGGACGTCCAGCGCGCTGGCCCAGGCCGAGGCCGAGTACAAGGACTTCATCACCTTCTTCCCGACGATGGAAGAGGCCTCCGAGTCGCAGATGAGGGTGTGCAACATCCACTACAACCAGATGCACACCGCCGACCGCGACCCAACACATGCGATGAGAGCGGATCGGGAGTGCCGGCAGATGCTGATGCAGCATCCCAACAGCCGGCATACCGAGCCGACGCGGCAGATGTTGCGCGAAGTGCAGGAAGTGCTGGCGGACGCCGAGTTTCGTGTCGGCAGCTTCTATGCCAAGAAGGGCAGCTATCGCGCCGGAGCGAACCGTCTGGCGGCTGTGGCCGAGCACTACCCGCTGTTCAGCCGGAGTGATGAGGCGCTGTGGATTCTCGGCGACGTCTACGAACAGATGGGCGAAGAGTACACCGAACAGAGCTACGAGGCCTATGCACGACTAGTGCGCGACTACCCCTTGAGCCCCTACGTCGATCTGGCGAAGGAGAAACTTGTGGCGGCCAACCAGCCCGTGCCTGAACCCGATCCGGCGCGCTTCGAGCTCGAGAAGTACAACCTGGAGCGGCGCGATAGGAAGAGCCTGTATGGGCGGGTGTTCGGCCTGTTCGGGACCGGTGCCGAGGTCGGAAACGCGGCCAAGGCCGGCGAGCCGGCCATGACCGCATTGATGCCCAGTGTACCGATCGGCGTGGGCGAGACACGAGTTGAGGTGGAGCCCACAGCCGGCGTTTCGGTGCAGACGATCGACGGCGAGAGCAAGCTGGATACCGAGCCGGACGCGCGGCGGGGTGTGAATCCTCCGCAGCAGGATAAAGAGGGGTCCGAGACCAGAACGCAACAGTAGGCCTTTCGCGGTTGGCAACCCCCATCAGGGCAGCTTGTCCCATCAGGGGTACCTGCCTGGGTAGGCGCTGATTGTGGCTCCGGAGCGCCCGGGATCATAGCCGACGGCTTAGGCCACGGATTCAAGACGGCCGCTCCTACAACCCCGGGGCGGCGACACCTGTGAGTACCATTCTCTTTATCGACGACAATCCCCACGCCCAGCGAATGGGGCGGGAAGTGCTCGGCGACGAAGGCCATCAGGTCGTGGTCTTCGCGGGCGGCGAGGACGCGGTGAAGTATCTCTCCTCGCATCGGCCCGATTTGGTGTTCGCCGACGCGGCCTCCCCGGGGCGGTCGGGTTTCGAGATCTGCGGCTTGATCCGCGCGGATCCGCGGCTGGCGGATGTGAAGGTTGTTTTGTTGCGGTCGCCGTTGGTGGACTTTGACGCGGAGCAAGCCGGGCAGGTGCGGTCGGACGGAGTCCTCAAGAAACCCCTCGATGCGTCGATGTTGCTGAGAACCGTTCAGTCGTTGCTGGAAGAGGCACCGGGGGGACGCGTTCCGCGCGTTTCACCAGACTTCCCACAGGAACCCAACAGGGCATTCGGTCTCGCGGGCGCCGGCGCGGACGAAGCCCCTGATGTGTCCCGGCAGCTCGAAACCGCTGTCGAGCAGGCACTGACGGAGGATTCGGGCGCACTAGATCTTCGCGAGGAGGTTCGGGTGGTGGTCACTGAAGTCTTCGAGGCCGTAACACCGGCTTTGATCGATCGCATCACCGAACGGGTCCTCCATGTGCTCGGCAGAAAATAGATCTACAACCCAACCTGTGAAAGAATACCGGGACAGTCAGCCGTGGCATCACGGGCCGATGACGACACGTGGTCGGCGCGTGGCCGCCGGTAGCGCTTCCCCGTTTCTGCTTCTCCTAAGGAGAGACCTTTATGGCCGCGAACAGCTTTGACATCGTTTCCGAAATCGACCTCCAGGAAGTGGACAACGCCATTCACCAGGCGATGAAAGAGGTCGTCAATCGGTACGACCTCAAGAATACGAAGAGCACGATCGAGCGCGATCACGAGGCCAACAAAGTCGTCGTCCGCAGCGCCGACGACTTCAAGATTCGAGCTGTTGTCGAGATCCTCGATCAGAAGCTAGTGCGTAGAGGGGTGCCACTGAAAGGGCTCGACTACGGGCCGATCCAGGAGGCGGGCGGCTCCACCGTCGTTCAGGAAATCAGCTTGCAACAGGGCATCCCGATCGAAAAAGCACGGGAGATCGTCA
The DNA here is from genome assembly GCA_047516085.1 of Bryobacterales bacterium. GTDB lineage: Bacteria > Acidobacteriota > Terriglobia > Bryobacterales > UBA6623 > JAKZVK01. The sequence goes on along the minus strand of JAKZVK010000834.1, from coordinate 1,591 downwards.
AGCTGATCAAAAACGAGAAGCTCAAAGTACAATCGTCGATCCAAGGAGATCAGGTTCGCGTCAGCGGAAAGAAGCGCGACGACTTGCAGGCGGTCATGGCGATGCTGAAGGAGAAAGACCTGGGCATCGACATGCAGTTCACCAACTACCGCTCGAACTGACCGTCCCTGCACCGATGGCACGCTTGCTGGAATCCACATTTGTCCCCGGGCCGGCCGGGCCGTTGGAGGCGCTGCATGAAGCGCCCGACGACGATGCGCGCATCGAGCGCGCAGCTGTGGTGTGCCACCCTCATCCGCTCTACGGAGGAACCCTCCACAACAAGGTCGTCTTCCGTTTGGCGCGTGCGGCGCGCCGGGCGGGTTCGGCCGTGCTTCGTTTCAACTTCCGCGGGGTGGGACAAAGCGCCGGCAGCTACGACGAAGGGGAAGGCGAGCTGGATGATCTGCGCGCGGCGATTGCGTACATGAATGACCGCTACCCGGGCCTGCCGCTCGCGGTGGCGGGTTTCTCGTTCGGCTCGCGCGTGGCGTTGCGGGTGTGCTGCGGCGACGGGCGCATCGAGAGAGTCCTCGCCGTGGGTACTCCGGTGTTTCGGCACGATTGGTCGTACCTGAGTCATTGCGCCTGCCCGAAGTACTTTCTGCACAGTACCCGCGACGAGTACGGTTCGCGGGAGCAGGTGGAGGCCGTGGTGGCCGCGGCGGCTGAGCCGAAGCACCTGGAGTGGGTCGAGGCGGGCGATCATTTCTTTGCGAATGCGTTGGATGAGTTGGAAGAAGCGGTATTGCGGGCGATGTAATGGGCTCAGGCCAAGCGCGCCGCCGCGGCGCGACGCTCTCTCTTGACGCGGGCCCGTCGCTGTACGTCGTGGCTTATTCAACCACAAAATCAGTGAAAAACACTTCTTTCAATTCAGCCGTCTCGATCAAGGGTTTCAATTCGGTTCGAATCTCTTCGCGGAACATCTGCTTGCCTTTGGGGTCGACAAGGTCCTTGTAGGTTTTCGCGGTGAGTAAGGTAATCACCCTGTCACGTAGGCGAGCCATCAGCAGAGCATTGCCCTCGATATCGGCGATCTCGCTCTCGGGGGCCACCGCGAGCTTAACCTGAACCCGCGCGTGGCGGTTGGGGTCGTTGATGTTGGTCAAGAAGGTTTCCATTTCGAGCACTCCGGCCGCCGGTTCCACCGGCTCGCCGGCCTCCCCCTCGGAGCTGCACGCGGCTCCCGCAAGAAGGATGCAGGCGGCAAGAAGCACCGCACTAGTCTTTGGCTTGTTCACTCGAGTTTCCTCCTGTTTCGGCCTCTGGCTCGCCGACTGGCTCTTCCGGGTCTCGTCGATCCACATCCTCGGCCTGGTCAACAAGAACGAACTCCACACGCCGATTCGCTGCCCGTCCCTTCGCCGTATCGTTGCCTGCGATGGGAATGCTGTGTGCCTGTCCGATAGCCCGCATGCGCACCGGCTGCACTCCTTTTCCCGCCAGGTAGCGCACCGCCTGACCAGCCCGAGCCGCCGAGAGCTCCCAGTTGCTCGGGTAGACTTGGGTTGCGATCGGCACGTTGTCGGTATGGCCGAGGATGTCGACC
>JAKZVK010000833.1:0-8206 GCA_047516085.1 Bryobacterales bacterium | reverse complement strand
TTTCTGACACGCCGCCAAGGCGCTCGCCACCTGGCCGCCCGGGCTGAGGACCTCTTTCGCGAACGGCGTCTTCCCACCCAGCCCTGGGAATCGGGACACCAGCAGCACCGTGTCGGTAGCGTTGAGACCGACTCCGACCACGTCAAAACGCCGCGACATGGAGTTCACTCTATCATGTCCCCGGTGCCTCTCAGGCAAGGTGAGAAACACGTCCACGGCCTGCCCCAAAGGCCTTGATGCCCTGCTCGTCGTCGCAGGGGACATATTGTTTTGCGTCGAGTTCGGCGGTAGTCTGTTAAGGAGGAGGGACCCGTCGAGATGCGCCGTCTTTCGAGTCTGCTGTGTGCCCTGGTGGCCGTGGCCTGCATGACCGAACCTGCCGCAGCCCAGGCACGCGTCGGGGGCGGCCGGGGTGGCGGCATCCGTGGCGGGGGAGGGCTCGGCGCATCGCCGGGCCGCATGAGTGGGGCCCCGCAATCAGGTTCGCGCTTTGGCACGGGCGCTGCCAACGGTAGCATCAGCGCACGTCCGCCCGAGGCTGGCACAACAGCGCCGCTTCATCCGCGCGGCTATCTCGGGTCGGTGCCGCGGCCCGTCCCGGTTCCATCCGCTTCCCCGTCGCCGAGCCTTCCGGCCGAGGCGGCGCCCCTGGCAACAGCACGCGTCGGCGCCCCCCTGCGGCCACAGCTCATCACCGTCCCGCGGTCGGCGGGCATTCCGCCGTTGGGCAACTCCATTCCGCCTCTGGAACCTGCCGGGGACGGGTCGCGGACCGCCCGCATCAGTGGCTTCGGACATCGGGGACACCAGGGCAGGCATCATTTCACGCCCGGGCTGCTACCGCACTTCCCGGTGGTCTTCGTGCCTTTCGGGTTCGGCGGGTACCGCGGGTACGGGGGCCACACGACACACCACATCGTTGTCGTCGGCCAAGAGACGGCCCCCCGCTCCCAGACCAGCTACCAAAAGGTTGCGGCCCAGGCGCCCGAGCCCGCGCCACCCCTCGAACCGAAACTGTACGAAGTCAGGCCCAAGGAGCCCCTGCAGGCCGGCGAGCCGGATTCGGGCGAGAGTGCGGCTGCCGGAGACCCAGACGCGGGAGACGTGGACTCGATCGAGCTAATCCGCGGCGGCGAGATCGCCGGCCGGGCGGACCCCGAGGGGCTCTATCTCATCGCCTTCAAGAACGAGAGTATCGTCGTCTCGCGCCGCCATTGGCTCGAGGGCGACACGTTCCACTACGTCACGCCCAGCGCGCAACACCATCAGGTCAAGCTGGCGGACATCGACCTCGGCCTCACCGCGCGCCTCAATCGCGAGCGCGGCCTCATCTTCCAGATGGAAGTCGTGCCGGAAGAGCAGTAGCGCCCGGGCGAGGCGCCTCGTCCGCTTACCATTGAGCCGCGTACCATGAACAACCCTACACCGGCTCCGGCCCCGCCTGCCGGTAGAGAGCCTGTCAAGCCCGCGCCTCGGCCGGCAGACCGCGCTGTAGTCATCTTGACCCTGCTGGCCTTTGCCGTTTGCTGCGGCGGTTGGTTGTGGCTCGGTCTCAGCCACGGGGAAGCCGGTTGGGACTTCACCGGATTCTACCTCGCCGGCAACGTACCGTTGGAGTCTGTTTACGACCAGACCGTCGTGCAGGACTACGGCCGGCGGCAACTCGAACCCCTCGGCGTGGACTACTACCCGCCCTATGTCAGGCCCGCCGTCTTTTCGTTACTGCTGCGGGCCGTAACATGGCTGCCTTACTGGCCGGCGTTTACAGTGTGGGCCGCAGTGCAATTCATTGCCTATCTGCTCGCGATCTATCTGATGTCGCGGCGCTTCCGTTTTGCGATCGAGCTGATGGTTGGGTTCGGGCTGTTTTACCCGGCGATGATGGGGATTATGACGGGCCAGGATTCCGCGGGCATGGCGCTGTTGTTGACGGTGGGCTTACTCCTACTGTTGGATGACAAACCGGTTGCCGCCGGTCTCGTGCTGGCACTGTGTCTCTACAAGTTCAACCTCGTCTTCCTCCTACCCCCGGTGTTGCTCGTGAAGAAGCAGTTTCGCGTGCTCGGGTGGCTTTGCGCCGGAGGGGCGGTGCTGGCCGTGGCCTCCGCCCTGCTGAGCCCGGTAGACCAGTACCTGGACCTACTGCAGAACATTCCCAAGTATACGTTCGGGTACGAGCCCGCCAAGACCATGATCGGCCTTCGCTCACTCGCCTATGCGGCCGGACTTCCGGCATTGTATTACCCTCTAGCGGCCGTGGCCGCGGGGTTCACTGTGCTGGCGGCGAGGCGCCTGCCGCTGGCCGAGGCGTTTTGCATGGCGCTCGTCGGCTCGATGCTGTGCGGCTTCCATGTCGCCTGGTACGACGGCGTTTGCCTGCTCATTCCCATCGTGGTGGCCATGGCCGGCCCCTCCCGCGCCACGATGATTCCCTCGGCCTTATTGCTTTTCTTGTTTCCCCTTTGGCCCTACTCGCCGGCGATCATCTCATTGCTCATCCTCAGCTTGTGGCTTGCCTTGAGCCGACCCGACTTGACGAAAAAGCACCAGTCCCCGACCCACACACCTTCCATCGCACAATAACCGCACCCTTCTGACGATAGAGGAGTGAAGGGAAGACCTGCGGGACACCTAACACCCGGCCTACGGGTAAAGCGCCAAGAACCGCTGAGGTGTTCGCCCTATATATCTTGGGGTTCACGGCGTTTACTCTACGTGCAAGGCGAGCTCGCCCAAGGGCCGCTCTTGTTCCCGAAGGAAACGACCTCATGGACGAACAAACCCCCACTGCGCCTCTTCGCCTCTGCCTGGCGGTGGCCCTTTGCACGCTAGCGACCTTGCTGCTGGAGCTTTCGCTCACACGGATCTTCTCGGTGGTGCTGTTTTACCACTTCGCCTTCGTCGCCATCTCGGTCGCACTGTTCGGTTTGGGGGCGGGGGGCGTGCTGGCCTACTACATGCCCGCGGCCACCGAAAAGGAGTCCACCTGGTCGCGGCTGGGCCGATTTTGCACGATGAACGCTCTCGTCGTGGTCCTAGCTCTGCTGATCGTGCTCAACCGTCCGCTCTACTTCGACATCTCCTGGCAAAACGCCCTGCAGTTGGCCACCGTCTACATCGTCTGTGCTTTCCCGTTTCTGATTTCGGGGGTCGTGGTCTCGCTGGCGATTTCGAAAACCGTCAAGCAGGTTTCTCGAGTGTATTTCTACGACTTGATGGGCGCTGCGCTGGGTTGCCTGTTGCTCGTCCCATTTCTCGATTGGGCGGGCGGTCCCGGCACGGTCGTAATGGCAGGGGCGTTTTTCGCTTTGGCCGGTGCGCTTTGGCACAGCCTTGACCCCGCCTCGGGCCGCCGCGTCAAGATTTCCGTCGGGGTGGCCGCCGTGCTGGTGCTGGTTGTGATCGGAAACCGCGAGAGCCACTTCATCGACGTCAAGTACGCCAAGGGCGAGCGCATTCAGGGTGAAGAGTACTCTCAATGGAACTCGTTTTCTCGCATCAGCGTGGGACCGGCGAGTGACACCGGCAAGCCCTTGATCCTGATCGATTCCGACGCGGGTACTGAGATCGCCCAATGTGATCCAGCCACGATGTCCGCTGAAGAACGGCAGCGCCTTCTCTCGATCGGCCCTGGCCTGCCCTACGCCGTTCGCCCGGGCGGCAAGACACTCGTCATCGGCGCGGGCGGAGGCCCCGACGTATGCCGCGCGCTGATCACCGGCAGCAGCGACATCACCGCCGTCGAGATCAACCCCATCATCGCCCGCGACGTGATGATGGAGCGCTACGCCGAGACCAGCAAGGGTCTCTATCTGCGCCCCGAAGTGCATGTCGCAGTCGAGGACGGGCGCAGCTACATCCGCCGTGTCGACGAGTCGTTCGACGTGATTCAAATGACGCTGGTCGATAGCTGGGCTTCGACCGCCAGCGGCGCTTTTGCCCTGGCCGAAAACCACCTCTACACCCAGGAGGCCTTCCGCGACTATCTACAGCACCTCAGCGACGACGGTCTCGTGGCCATCACCCGCTGGGAATTCACCGAGCCACGGGAGTCGCTGCGCATCGTGTCACTGGGACTCGCGGCGCTCGAGCAGTTGGGCGTCCCGGAGCCGCACAAGCACTTCGTCATCGCGCGGGAAGACGTCGATGCGCTGAGCAAGTGGGGCGCGAAAGACACGGTGCTCATCAAGCGAACCCCCTTCACAGAAGAGGAACTCGCAAGCGCCCGCCAAGCGATCGAGCAATACGGCCTCGGCACGGTCTACCTGCCCGACCAGCCGATCGACAACCCCTTCACCGACTTACTGCTCAGCGACGACCCGGTCGCCTTCGCGGCCCTTTACCCCTACGACATCTCGCCCGTCAGCGACGACCGTCCGTTCTTCTTCTACACCTGGCGGACGAGCCGCATCTGGGACATGCTCGCCTCGCCCTTCACCGCCGACACGAAGATCAATCTCGGCGTGATGCTGCTGTTCGTCTCGCTGGGCTTGGCCGTGTTGGGCATGACGGTGATTCTCGTGCTCCCGGCTCTGGTCCTCAAACAGCAAATCCCCCGCGAGCGCCCGATGTGGTTCCACCTGCTCTACTTCGTCTCGATCGGGTTGGGGTTCATTCTGGTGGAGATCGCCTTCGTGCAGCGGATCGCCCTGTACCTGGGACAGCCGACCTACGCGCTGACGGTCGTGATCTTCTCGCTGTTACTCTCGAGCGGTTCGGGCAGCTACCTGAGCCGCAGGGTGGTTGGCGGGCACGACCGCCGTTTGATGGCGCTGCTGCTCTCAGTCGCGGTGCTAACCTCGATCCTAATCGCCGTCACCCCGGCGCTGCTTGACGCCTCACTGTCACTTCCGCTAGTGGCGAAGCTGGCCCTGGTCGTTTTGCTATTGGCCCCGATTGGGTTCTTGATGGGGATGCCTTTCCCGTCCGGCCTGGCGCGTCTCGAGAGGCAGTACTCGCAAGCCGTCTGCTGGGCTTGGGCAGTGAACGCCGCGGCGGGCGTGCTCGGCTCGGTCGGCGCGATCTTCCTCGCGATCCATGTGGGGCTGGCGCAGACGGTGCTGCTCGGCGGGCTGTGCTATCTGGGCGCATTGACAGCGGTGCTACTAACCGCGACATCCGAAGCCCGCGAGGCCAAGACCGTCCTCTCGCCAGCGCCGTTGGCCGTGTCCAAATAGACCGCGAAGGCCTTTGTTAGCGGCCCCGAACATGAGATAGTAACGAGGGCTGTTGTTCGGACGGGGAGCGGCAATATGGCAATCGGAAAGTTGCTTCGCGCGAACACCGCACTTGTCGTCGGCGTTCTGTTGCCGGTAGTAGTAGTTGTCTTCTTTCTGCTCGCGACGTACATTCCACGACTGCTGGTGGACCCCCCGCAGTACGATTTTCTGTTCGTGCAAAAACACACCGACTACTCCTCCCATCCGCAGTCTCGCTGGAGTCATGAAATAGAGATCCACTCCGACCGCAGGCTCCGCGTTCGGGCGTTCATGACCGAGCCCGAAAAATGGGTTTCTCGACCCCGGTTGTTTTTGTATGAGCACTTGAGCGGCAATGTTCGGGAAATCAGGCTGTCGCTGCCCGAGCCTGCCGAGCCTGCCGAGGCCGGTGGCGTCGTTGAAGTTCCCGAGTTCAGCGATCAAGTTATCGACTCACGCCACTTTGCGCCCGACGGCTATGAGTTTCTCAAGCCCCGCCGGAGCCGAGGCTTTCTGGTGGGCGTGTTTTACCGCCGGAGCCGGCGTGACCTCGCGATCTCAAAGGACGGTGCCGTGGTGGCGGTGCCGCCGGGCGATAACTTCGACTCGCGCGATGTTCAGTTTCTGGGCTGGATTGTCACTCCGAGTGATCAGTAGGCCTCCATGTCCACGAAAGAACAAGCGCTCAAGCAAATTGCGGACATCGCACGCGCCCACGACCTGACGACCGCTGAAGTACTGGCGGAATTGCCTTCCTCGGAGGAGGCTTCCGATCCGCAATCGTCGACCCTGACGCGCCTCTTAGGTTACCTAGGCGGCATCTTTGTACTCGCTGGGCTGGGTGTCTTCATCGAGATGCAGTGGGAGGAGATGAATTCGATCGCCAGAATCACCGTCACGCTCGGTTCCGGTATCGCGGCATTCGTCATGGCCCTTGTTGCCCTTGCCGACGAACGCTTTGAAGAGGCGGCGACCCCTCTTTTCCTGCTGGCGGCGCTGATGCAGCCCACGGGCATTCTGGTAGCCATCGACGAGTTCTCCACCGGGGGAGACGAGCGCCACGCGTTTCTGCTGACCGCGAGCGTCCTACTGGTTCAGCAGGGCCTGGCGTTTCTCAAGACGCGGCGCACGGTTCTGCTTTTCATGACTCTTTTCTTCGGGTTGTGGCTGTGGGGAACGGCCATGGACCTGTTTGACATGGACGAGGACTTGATCTTCGTCACGCTGGGGCTGGCGGCCTTGATGGTCACCTACGCGATCGACCGAACGCCTCACGCGGCGATCACGCCTTTCTGGTACTTCGTGAGTTCGACCGCGATGTTATCGGGATTGTTTTCGCTCTTCCAGCACTCGGTCGTGGAGATCCTCTTTTTGGGCGCCGCCTGCGGTGTGGTGTTTCTGAGCACCTGGGTCAAGAGCCGCACTTTGCTGTTTGTTGGCACGGTGGCGATTCTGGCCTACGTCGGCTACTACACGGCCGAGCACTTTTCCGACGTCGTTGGCTGGCCGATCGCCTTGATGCTTTTCGGACTGTTGTTGCTCGGGCTGAGCGCAGCCGCGTTTCGGATCAACCGCAAGTACATCGCCGCCAAGTAGAGGTGGAACGTCCACGGGCTTTGCCGTCGGGACCCGCTTATCTCGTGCGGCTTGGTGTGGGAAGGCGGCCCGCGATCCGTGCGTCAGCCGGCGGGAGAGAACGGATGTGTTCGCGTTTGGTCAACCCGTAGGGTCTTGAGAGCAGAATTGGCCCATGGATTCATCCGTCGGTGTCCATTTGCCGACCCTGCAAGGGTCGAACAATCATAGCCCGTGGTGAAAGTCCCGTGGGTCGCGCGGCGGGCTCCTGCGGCCGTTCGGCGAGGCGTGAGGAGGACGATGATACGGGATATTCTCTCCGACGAACAACAAAGCCGACGGTCGCAAAGGTCCGCCGCCCAGCGGGTTACGCGCCCTGGAGGCAACAAGGTGGCCCCGTCTTGGCCCGGCTGCTCCCCATCTCCACGCACTCTCCGCTCTTTCGAAGCGCGTAACGCAGCCCGCGTGACTTTCACCACGGGCTGCTAAGGGCTGATCTTCGTCGTCGAAGAGACTTACGTACGGATTGGGGGCGCGGCTCGGCGAGTCGGGAGGCGGCGGTGCTCGTGTTATCATGCCCCTCTCGCACGTCCCTACCGGAGAAACTGCTTGGCCGCTCGAGTCCTCAACGGCAACCGTATTCGTGATGAAATCCTCGTGGAGGTCGAGCGGAACGTCGCGTCGCTGAGCTCCCGGGGCGTGCGACCTGGCTTGGCCGCCGTGCTGGTGGGTGACAACCCCGCTTCGCAGATCTATGTTCGCAACAAGATCAAGGCCTGCGAGAAGGTCGGTATCTTCAGCGAATCGATCACGCCCGCCGCAAGCGCAACTACCGAGGAACTGCTCGAACTCATCGCCGGCCTTAACGCCCGTGATGACATCGACGGCATCCTGGTGCAGTTGCCGCTGCCGCCGCAGGTCGATGCGGCGCGCGTCCTGCTTGAGGTCTCGCCCGAGAAAGACGTCGACGGCTTTCACCCCTTCAACATGGGGGCGCTGGTGACGAAGAGGCCGGGGCCGGTCCCTTGTACGCCCGCCGGGCTGATCGAAATCCTGCGGCGCAGCGAGATCCCAATCGCCGGCAAGCGCGCAGTCATCGTCGGCCGCAGCGACATCGTCGGCAAACCCGCCGCGCTGCTGCTGTTGCACGAGAACGCCACGGTCACGGTGTGCCACTCGAAGACCGAAGACCTGCCCGCCGTCGCGCGCGAGGCCGACATCCTGGTGGCGGCGATTGGACGTCCCGCGATGGTCACGCGTGATTTCATCGGTCCCGGCGCGACCGTGCTGGATGTCGGCATCAACCGCCTCACCGAGGCCGCCGAGGTCGAAAGAATCTGCGCGGGCCTGCCGAAGAAGCTCGCCCAGTTTCGGGAGAAGGGTTCCGTGCTGGTTGGCGACGTGCATCCCAAAGATGTCGCCGAGGTGGCCGG